>JAIROF010000057.1 GCA_031257655.1 Prevotellaceae bacterium
ACCATATACGTTTCAATTTATCGAAAAACAAAAGACGCATACTACTGATTTTGCTAACTTGTTTGTTTGGAAGCATTAAAACACGTCATTGTTAATCCGCATATTATTAATTATTTACACATTGGATTGTTTTATAATTATTTATCATTCTGACATTTGTAAAATGTGGGAAACTTGAATTCTTAATTCCTAATTCCTAATTCCTAATTCTCAATTCACCTCGCCACTCTTCCTGAAGCGTCGCCGCTCATCAGCTTTTCCACCTCCGGCACGGTTACCTGGTTAAAGTCGCCGTAGATGGTATGCTTGAGGCAGGAGGCTGCCACAGCGAAGTTGAGCGCCTTTTGGTCGTTGCCGGCGTAGGTCAGGATGCCGTATATCAGGCCAGCCATGAACGAATCTCCGCCGCCCACGCGGTCAACAATGTGGGTGATGTCGTATCCGGGCGACAGGAGGAGCTGCTCTCCGTTGAAGAGCACGCCGGCCCAGGTGTTGTGGTTGGCGTTGATGGAGCCGCGCAGCGTGACGATGACCTTTTTGGCGCGAGGGAACATTTTCATGAGCTGCTCGCACACCGACCGGAAAGCCGTTGCGTCCACGTGTCCGCCGGTTTGGGTTACGTCGAATCCTTGTGGTTTTATGCCGAATACCGTTTCGGCGTCCTCCTCGTTGCCCAGAATGATGTCGCAGCCCTCCACCAGCGCCGGCATCACCTCGGCGGCAGCCTTGCCGTACTTCCACAAGTTTTTGCGAAAGTTGAGATCGGTGGAAACCGTCACGCCCATGCTGTTGGCCGTTTTGATGGCCTCCAGACAGGCGTCGGCGGCGCCCTGCGACAGGGCGGGCGTAATGCCTGTCCAGTGAAACCACTGCGCATCCTTGAGCACCGCCTTCCAGTCGATCATGCCGGGCTTAACGTCGGCAATGGCGGAGTGGGCGCGGTCGTACACCACCTTGCTTGGGCGGGCCACAGCGCCCGTTTCGAGGAAGTATATCCCCAGCCGTTCGCCGCCGTAGGCCATGTGCGCCGTGCTCACGCCGTAGCGGTGCAGCTCCATTTCGCAGGATTTGGCGATATCGTTTTGCGGCAGGCGCGACACAAACTCTGCATTGAGGCCATAGTTGGCCAGCGACACGGCAACATTGGCCTCGCCGCCGCCAAAGGTTGCCGTCAGCTCCTTTGCCTGGCAAAAGCGCAGGTAGCCGGGCGTTGCCAGGCGCAGCATAATTTCTCCGAATGTTACAATCTTTTTACGCATGAATTTTTGTAGGGTTTAAGCAATTACTATGAGCAAACGAAGGTGCAAAGATATAAAAGAATTGAAAACTTAAAATCGGCGACGCCAAAAAAAGGGAGCGCCGCAGGCTAAAGGAAACCTCTAAAAACTCCCAAATCAAGGCTTGCGGCTGAGGCAAAAGCGGAGCTTACTAAAGTAAATGAGCATTTTGGCGAAGGAGCATAGCGCAGCGTTTGGGGTTTTTAGCGGTTTCCTAAAATCCGAAGTAGCTTTTGGCGTTATTGTAGGCAATGTTTTCCACCATTTGCCCCAAAAGGGGCAGCTCGCTTTCCGGCAGCTCGCCTTTTTCCACATCTCTGCCGATAAGGTTGCAGAGTATCCGCCGGAAGTACTCGTGGCGCGGGTAGCTCAAAAAGCTGCGCGAATCGGTGAGCATGCCCACGAAACGGCTCAGCAGCCCGAGCAGCGAAAGGGAGTTGAGCTGCGCCTCCATGCCCGCCTTCTGGTCGAGAAACCACCAGCCGGAGCCGAGCTGTATTTTTCCGGCAACGCTGCCGTCCTGAAAATTGCCTATCATGGTTGCGATGAGGTCATTATCGCGGGGGTTGAGGTTGTAGATGACGGTTTTGGCGAGCTTGCTCATCACGTCTAACCGGTCGAGGAACTTCGCGAGGCTTTTTCCCACCGAAAAGTCGCCAATGGAGTCAAATCCGGCGTCGGGTCCCAGCAGCCGGAACAGGCGGGTGTTGTTGTTGCGCAGCGCGCCGTAGTGGAGCTGCTGCGCCCAGCCTTTTTCCCAGTCCATCACGGCAAACTCTACCATCATGGCCGATTTGAACTTCAGCGTTTCCGCTGCGGTGAGCTCCCGGCCGCCGTACACCTTGCCAAAGATGCCGTCTATTTCGCCCGGCGTGTAGTCCTCGGCGTAAAACTCCTCCAGGCCGTGGTCGCTGAGGCGGCAGCCGGCTTCGGCAAAGAAGTCGTGGCGTCGGCGCAGGGCGCTTAGCAGGTCGTTGTAGCGGCTAATGCTCACGCCCGATACCTGCGACAGCTGCTCCACGTACGCGCGAAATGCGGCGGGCGATTCCACCGCCATAGCCTTGTCGGGGCGCCACGTGGGCAAGACCTGCACCTCAAATCCCTCTCTTTTGAGCGACAGGTGGTGCTCGAGGCTGTCCACGGGGTCGTCTGTGGTGCAAACCACCTTTACGTTGAACTTTTTCATCAGCCCCCGCGCCGAGTATTCGGGGGTGCGCAGCTTGGCGGTGCACTCGTCAAAAATTTCTTTGGCCGTGTCGGGGTTCAGCAGCTTCTCCACGCCAAAGGCGGTTTTGAGCTCCAGGTGCGTCCAGTGGTAAAGCGGGTTGCGCATGGTGTAGGGGACGGTTGCCGCCCACTTTTCAAATTTCTCCCAGTCGGTAGCGTCCTTGCCCGTGCAGAAGCGCTCGTCTACGCCGTTGGTGCGCATGGCGCGCCACTTGTAGTGGTCGCCTTCGAGCCAAATTTGCCCAAGGTTGTCAAACCGCCTGTCGCGGGCAATAAACTCCGGATTCAGGTGGCAGTGGTAGTCCGCTATCGGCATCTTGGCCGCATGGCGGTGGTACAGGTGCTCGGCGGTGGCCGTTTCGAGCAGAAAGTTGGCGTCTAAAAATTTTTTCATGTACGGTTTATCTAAATGTTACGAAAATCCCTACGGTTTTTTATCAATGGGGCGGTTGAAAGGGAGCCTAATTAGAAACCCCAAAAATCAAGGCTTGCGGCTAAGGCAAAAGCGGAGCTTACTTTACCTCGCGTTTTTCTCGCGTTTTTTTGAAACAAAATGGCCATAATGTGCGCATGCGTGCGTAAAATATGCGCGTGCGCACATAAGCAGCGAAAGTAAATTTTTTTTCACAAAATAGCAAATAAATGGCTAATTCTTTTTTTGAGGTGCTATGAAAATTAAGTTCTCATTATTACGCAGCAAAAGCCCCTCAGCGACGAAATAGCGGCGAAATGGCGCTGTAGAGACGCACGGCGTGCGTCTCGCGTGCGTCTCGCGTGCGTCTCGCGACAAAATGGCGCTATGCGCAATGCACAGTGAGACGCACGCCGTGCGTCTCTACAGCGCTATGCGTCGCACCCATGCGCCATCAATC
>JAIROF010000129.1 GCA_031257655.1 Prevotellaceae bacterium
TTACTTCCAGGTGTTTTGCGTGTACACCCCCGGGTTGGCGTCCAGCACCCACTGCGGGATGGGGAATATGCACCGGTTTGTGGTAGCTTCGGCCTCCTTAAACTCCCATGCGGCGGTGAACGTTCCGAATCGGATTTGGTCTTGCCGGCGGTGTCCCTCCCATGCGAGCTCGCGTCCGCGCTCGTCCAGCAGCTCCTGGAGGGTAAGCGAGGCTTCGGTGTAGGGCTCCAGCCCGGCGCGCGTATGCACAAGATTGGCGGCGGCGAGGGCGTCTGGGGTAGGCGCACCGTTGAGGCGCAGCAGCGCTTCGGCCTTCATCAGCAGAATATCGGCGTAGCGGTAGATGGGGAAGTCGCTGTTGGCGTGGTGCCCTATGTCCGGCTCCAGCTCAAACTTTACAAACCGCGCGCCCTCGAAGGTGTTGGCCGCCGTAGCGTCTTCGATTTTGCTGACCTGCGGGACGATAATGGCCGGGACGTCGCTCAGCCTGCTGTTGGAGTACCTCAGGGTGTCGTCGTCCTTTACTATAGGCCCCACGAGCCATTGCTTTTTTCGCAGGTCGTTGTCGGCGTACTTATTGTAGAAAGATTCCAGCGTACAGGGGCCGTTCCACGGGCTGGTGGTGAATCCGTAAACACTCTGGTGGAGGTAGTGCAGGGTTATCAGGTGGAACATATTTCCTTCGGCCCTCACGGCGTCGAACACCACGGGGAAGACGATTTCCTTGTTTCCGGTGTTCGCCTTTGTGAAGGTGGTAAAGTAGTCGTCGTTCAGGGCGTATCCGTATCCGCCGCCGATGATGGAGTCGCACTGCGCGACGGCGTCTTGCCAGCGCTGCGCTCCGGTGTACACTTCGGCGTTGAGGTAGAGCTTTGCCAGCATGGCGTGCGCCACCGGCTTAGTCACCGATCCGTAGCTTACGCTTCGGCTCAGGCGGTTGATGTTGTCCAGTATTTCCTTTTCGATCCAGCGGAACACCTCTGCGCGGGCGCTCTGCGTTATCGGCTCCGTGGTGCTTGCGCTGATGGCCACGTTGCCGTAGAGGTCCATGGCCAGCAGGTGGTAGAATGCGCGCAAAACCTTGGCTTCGGCTACGCCTTTGGCGGTAGCGTCGTCGTAGGCGCTTTCGTCGTTGCCTTTCAGCTTAGCGATCATGTCGAGGATGTTGTTGCACTTTCCCACGCCGCCGTAGGCAAAGCTCCATCCGTTGTTGACGTCGCGGGTATTTTCTCCCCACGTATGCTTGTGCAGGGACATGGGCACGCCGTTGTCGAACCAGTCGGTGCCTCTTGTGGGCACCACCAGCTCGTCGGAGGTGTACTCCTGCAGGCTCCAGTATCCTTCGCGGAACACGTATCCGTGCTCTCCGGCCAGCTGGGTGTAGGCGTCGGCAATGAGCGCGGAGAGCTGCTCCGGCGTTTTGTAGTATTCGTCGGTCAGAATGTCCGAGTAAATTTCGGGTTCCAAGTCCGTACAGGCGCAGCAGCCTACGGCGAGGCCTGCGGCGACAAAAAGGGCGGTTGTTGTGCTGTTTCGTTTCATGGCTGCTTAAAATTTTAAAGATATGCCTAAGTTAAACGTCCGTTGCCTGGGGTAGAAAGAGCGGGCGTCGAAGCCGGGTTGGAGGCTGTCTCCGTCTTTTGGCGCAATTTCGGGGTCAACGCCGGTGTATCCTGTCAGGGTAAGCAGGTTTTGCGCCGTGAAGTACACGCGCAGCGAGTGGATGTAGGAAGAAATTTCGCCGCTCAGCTTTGGGGTGTACCCAACGGTTACGTCGCTCAGCTTCAGGTAGCTTGCATCTTCGAGGTAGAATTCGGAGAAGCGGCGTATGGAGGCGTTGCTTTCGCCCGAAGTTTTCCAGGCCGTCAGCAGGGAGGCCTGGCCTTTTACGGCCGAGAGCAGGGCATTTTCTACGTTTCGCGTATTTTCAAAGAAGTAGCGGGTTTCGTTAAATATCAGCCCCCCAAGCTGCCCTCTAAAGTTGAGCGCCGCGTCCAGCGCCTTGTAGCGGAGGGCGGCGTTGAAGCCAAAGGTTACGTCCGGCTGGGCGTTTCCGAGTATTACGCGGTCGCCCTCCTGCGGATTGGTGGAGTATCCGCCGGCCGGCGTTGCAAACACCCACTCCCCGCTTTTGTTGATGCCGTAGTAGCGCCAGCCGTAGAAGTTGCCAATCGGCTTGCCCTCCTCCAGGCGCATCACGTAGCTGCCGGTTTCGCCGTCGCCCGAGCTGATGTAGCCGGTGTTGAGGTAGCTGGGGTTTTCGGCGTCCTGAGAGTAGCCGGACGAAAGGCGTACCACCTTGTTCCGGTTCAGGGCGGCGGTAAGCCCCAGGTCCAGCGTAAGCGCCGCGCTTTTGACGGCCGCCCCGTTGAGCGCCAGCTCCACGCCGTAGTTGTGTATTTGGCCGTAGTTGTCCCACATCGTTCCCACCGGGTTGGGGGGGCTGGGCACGTTGTACTCGTACAGCAGGTCGGTGGTGTTCCTGAAGTAGCCGTCGATGGCGCCGTAAATCCTGCTGTTGAGGATGGCAAAGTCTATGCCGAGGTTGTACTCGTGCTTTTTCTCCCATCGGATGCGCTCGTTGAGGTTAGAAACGATGTTGAAGGGGATGATCCAGCTGCCGTCAACGAATATCTGCGAGCTGCCTTGCCCCAGCCTCATGGCGTAGAGGTAGCTTTCGCCGGGCATGTTTCCCGTAATGCCGTACCCGGCCCTCAGCTTGAGGTCGTTGACAAAGGCGATGCCCTGCATAAAATCCTCCCTGTCCACCACCCAGCTTGCGCTCACGGCGGGAAAAATGCCCCAGGGTCCCAGGTTGGGGTCTGCCTTCTTCCCGAACTTTGAGGAGCCCTCCATGCGGACGCTGGCGTTGAGGAAGTACTTCCGGTCGAAGCTGTAGAGGGCTCGGGCAAAGAACGAGGCCAGCTTGTCGGAGTACTTTGAGCTGGCAATGCCGGCGGCGGAGTTGCCCAGCTCCGCAATATTTTTCAGCCCCTGCCCGTTTCCCAGGTTATTGTACGAGAGCTTGTCCAGCGTAAACTGCGTGTTGGAGGTGTTGAAGCTCTGGTACACGTTGTACTGGTAGGCCTGTCCGAGGAGGAGCTGGAGGTCGTTTTTGCCGAATTGCGCCACGTATTGCAGCGTATTTTCTACCACCTGCGATCGGTTGTTTGCCTGCGACTGGCTGGCCACGCCCCCCTTTCCGAACACCTCGCGCAGGGTGGAGGCCTGGTACTTTCCGTTCCACGCTCCGTTTTCCTGCAGCGAGTAGAACGTAGAGAGCTTGAGGAAGGAAAATAGGTTGAGGCTGGCGCGAACGCTTCCTTGCAGCCCCTTATCCTTCTGGTCGTTGTCCGTCATGTTGATGTCGGCCACCGGGTTGCGGGAGTAGAAGTTGTCCGATTCAAAGTAGCCGCCGTAGCGGGCGTACTCCGGCGCATCGGAGTAGATGGGCATCGTAGGGTTGGTGCGCACCGCCTGCAGGAAGTTGTCGTAGTTTGCCCACGCCTTGCTGCCGGAGGTGTAGGCCAGGTCGTAGGCCAGGTCGAGCTTACCGTTGAGGGCTTTTTGGTTGGCGGCAAACCGTCCGTTCAGCTCCTCGTAGTCCGACTTCAGGGCAATTCCCTCCACCCTGCGGTAGCCAAAGGAGGCGCGGTAGCTGAACTTTGCTGCGCTACCGCTCATAGACACGGCGTGGCTGTGGCTCACCGGCGTGCGGGTAATGGCGCCAATCCAGTCGGTAGAGGCGCCGTAATCCACCCCCATTCCCTTGTCTACCATGTACGCTCTGTACTCGTTGGCGGTGAGGATGCGGGGTTTTTTGGCCATGACGCCGGTGCTGAGCGAGCCGCTGTACTCCACGTCCGACACGGGGCTTCCCTGCCCCATTTCTCCTCTTTTGGTCGTTATCAGCACCACGCCGGCGTTGGCGCGCGTGCCGTAGATAGCGGCGGCAGCGCCATCCTTCAGCACGTCGATCGATTCGATGTCGCTGGGCAAAACGGAGCTGATGTTTCCGCCGGGCACGCCGTCAATGACGTAGAGCGGCTCGGCCGAGCCGCTGATGCTACCCACGCCCCGGAGCTGTATTTTGTAGGAGTTTTGCGCCGGATCGTCGCCGCCGTTCTTGATGACCACCAGCCCGGCAACTTTGCCCTGTATCAGCCCCATGGGGTTGGCAACGGCGCCCTGGTTAAAATCGTTCGGCTTTAGGCTGGTAATGGCGCCGGTAACCTCCTTCTTTGTTTGCGATCCGTAGCCGATGACCACCACCTCGTCCAGCCCCTTGGCGTCCTCTACCAGCGTAACGCGGAGCATCGCCTGACCGGTAAACGCAATCCGCTGCGGGAGGTAGCCCAAGTACGAAATTTCGATGTCGCTGTTGTGCTCTACGTTGTTGAGCGTAAAGTAGCCGTTGGCGTCGCTGAAGGTTCCATAGCTGGAGCCTTTGATGACGACAGAAGCGCCCACAATCGCTTCACCCGCCGCATCTACCACCTGTCCCCTTGCAGCTCCCTGGGCGTAGGCAGCAGAACAGCGCATCGCTGCGAGCAAAATAAGTAGCGAATACTTCGTAGCAGAAAGCCTCAGCAGCTTGAGAAAGCCCGGACTGCTCGTGGAGAGCCTCCATTTTATTCTGTTTTTCATATCTCGATAGCTTTAAAAAATGACATTTGGGTTACGGGTTGCCTTTTGTGCTCGTGCAAGTACACGCTGCAAATATATTGGGATATGCGCCGCATATTTTTTGGGCTAAATAAAAAGTAAACCCATTTTGCCTGCAAATGGAATTATCGAGCTGACAGCAACGGCGTTGGGAAAATCGGGCAGGGGCAAAAAAGTAAATCGAATGTAAGCGATTTGGGCTTCAATGCTGCGCGCTAAAAAACAAATCGCAGCTTTCGACCGTGCGGAGTAGGAGTAGGAGTTGCGAGAGGCTACGCGCCGCGCGCCGCCGTGCGGAGTAGGAGCTGCGAGAGGCTACGCGCGGTGCGCCGCGCGGCGTGCGTCTCTGCAGCGCAGCTCAAAACTTCATGACGATTTCTTCAAACTTGTCGCGCGGCACAATGGCGTTGTTGCGGTACTTGGAGCGGTAGTTGTAGATGGTATAAATGGAGTAGCGCAAAAATCCGGCAATTTTGGCGCTATCGGTGATACCCAGCCGCAGCAGGGCAAAAATTCGCAGCTCAACCGTCAGCTCAGACGGGTGCTTGGGCTGAATTTGCTCGCTTTCGGGCAGCAGCTTGTTAAACTCCTGCACAAAGTTGGGAAACAGGTTGAGGAACGTAGCATCAAAGTTCCGGTAAAACTCCTCCAGCTCGTCTTCGATAATTTGCGTTGACTTCAGCGCCCGGAAGAGCTCCTCCATATTTCCGTTGGCGGCCTTTTTGTTCAGGGATTTACGGTAGGCGCTCAGCTTGTCAATGTACAGGGAGCACTGGTTTAGGAAGTGGCCAATGTACTCCTCCTTGATGTGGTTGGTTTCGGAGAGGCGGATGTTCGCTTTTTTCAGGTTGGCGTTGGTTTTCATGAGCTTTTTCCGCGTTTGGGATAAATTTCTCATTTGCATGAACAGGTAGAAAATAACGCCAATGCCAAACAGGGTTAGGATTCCGATGATGATAACGGTGAGCAGCAGATTTTTTTGGTAGTGCTCCCGCTCTATCTGGTAGGCCTTGTCGATGAGGGGCAGTATTTTGGCGGTTTGGATGTTGCGCAGGCGGGCGTTGTAGAAGTTGGCATCCTCCATGCTTTTTTTGATGTACCGGTTGGAGCGGCCAACATCGCCATCGTTCAGGAGGTAAAAGGCCAGGTCGCGCAGGGAAGTATTTTCCTTCACGGAAGCTTTTACGTCGGCAATGGCCGATCGGACCAGGTACTCCTTTTGCGCGGTTTCGTTACCCTTTGCCGCGTAGAGCGAAGCCATCAGCGAAGTCAGGATGGCGTACTCCCGCGTTTCGGCGTCCACGTCCGCGAGGTAGGGCAAAAGGGCATTTTCGGCTGCGGCGTAGCTTTGCGATTCGATGCACTTGGCGGCGTAGTTCGTAGCGTAGCTGTACCCCCGAGGCGATACAGACAGCGCCGAATCGCGGTACGCGTTTTTCAGCGCCATAAAATTTTCTTCGCCGGCGTTGTCCGTATATTCAGCCCAGTAGAGGTACGCTTCGCTGTAGGCGTTGTAGTAGGCGGGCAGGTGCTCCCGCGCCAGCTCCTCTTTGCGGATGGCGTTCAGGAGCGCTATGGCCTCCGTAAAGCGGGCATAGGTAGAGTACATGCGCGCCAGCTGCATTTTGCACTCGTTTATCCGGCTAACATGGTTCATCCCGGTGGCCAACGCCAAGTGTACTTTCACGTAGCGCATGGCCGAATCGAAGATGTAGGCCTCGTACTCTTTGTAGAGGTGGTAGTAAATCGTGTCCCGCTCTTCGGGCGAGACGTTTCGGGCGAGCTGGCGCTTCAAGGCCGTGAGCCGCTGCTCTTTTCGGCGGTCGTACTCGCCCACGCTGTCCAGCGCGCTGTCCAGCGCCCACAGCAGCGTGGAGACCTCTCCGCTTCCGTGCAAAGCGAAAGGGCAAAGGGCGAAAAAAGCGCATAGCGTAGCGCGGGTTGCTGCACCGGGTAGTATTTTCAGTAGTATTTTTAGTCGTATTTTTAGTGCTGCTCTCATTCTCTTCTATTTTAATTCATTTTGACCTGCGCCGGCTCTTTTCCCCCGTGCAGGGTAACGTCCCGTGCAGGATGCAGGGGGTAAGTCCCGTGCAGGATAGCGTAAAGAGCGCGGCTGCGCTGCGCCGGTCGCTATCGGGCACCGGCACCGGCACCGGCATCGGGCAACGGCATGAGGCGCACATGCGCATTGGCCACCGCCTTACACGAATATACAAAATTTCCGGCAAATTCGGAAGAGGAGATGCTATTTGCGCTGTAGCACAACGTGTTATCGCCATTTTGTGGCGCCAACCCTTAGAAAAGTTGATTGCAAGTCGCTGATTTACAGCTGTATGTGAGGGGGGGGGGTAGCAATAGCGCTGCCGACGTACAAACGTCGTGCGCAGAGGAGATTTTGATACTTTTTCATAGCACACCTTACATTAAAGATTACCATCACAAAATTAGCGTTTTTTTTCACCCATCCTCAAGCTTTAGTATTAAATTGTACCAAATTAGCGCTATCTTTTTCTGTTTTTTTTCCGGTTGCGACTGGTTTGCGCCCGGTTGCTCTGTCATTCGGGCAGATCGAGGCGACATGGCGGAGTTTCACCGGAGCGATACCTCCACCGGTTGGTGATTTTGTCCGTGACGTGGACGAATTGGGCGAAAAAATTCACGGTAGAGCGACTAAAATTCCGGGTGATGTCATAAATTGCACGATACAGTAAATATTATGCTGATTATAAATCGTTTACATTAATGAGGTTGGTGAGGTTAGTGAGGTTGTTATTTCTACTGTATCTCCCTGCTACTTAGGTTGTTTTGTTATTAAAATTAGGTGTAACCGAGCGCAGCGAGTTCACGAACACCAAAAATAAGCACGAGTGAGTAAATGAGGTTTTTTGCTCCCTACAATTTATGACACTACCATAACGGGAGAACCCTTTAATTAAAAAAACCGCCAAAAATACCAGCCGTCCGAACGGTGGAGGGCGTCTGGCGTTCTCCGATTTTTTTTTATGCGCGTGTGCGCAATCTGAAAATTTATGCTACCTTTGCGGCACAAAAAACAAGTAAAACTACAAGCGTTATGAAGCGTAAACATTTTCTAAATTGCGATGTGGCAGGGTTTACCTACTACGATGGCCCTGTTGTTTTTGGCCGGCTACAACCGGGAGCGGCGCTACAGCTGGTCGCCGAGCCGGAGAACCGCTACGACCCCAATGCAATTGCCGTGTACCTCGAGGAGCATAAGCTGGGGTTCATTCCGCGGAGCGAAAACAAAACGATCAGCCTGCTTTTTGAGCAGGGGTATGGCGATATTTTCGAAGCCTATATCAACCGAGTTTCGCCAGACGAAAGGCCAGAAAGCCAGATAGGAATGGTGGTCTATGTGAAGAAAAGGTAAAAAAAGGATAAAAAAGGGTAAAGTAGCGTGATGCTTGCCGATATGCTCGTGAGGAAAATTAAGCTTGCAAAAAGAGGCGCTAAAATGGCGGCGCAGGAGCCTCGGCAAGAGCCTCGAAGTCTATGGCAAAGAGGGAGCTAATGCTGCTGCAAGTTGAAAATTTTGCAGAAGGATACCCCCCCCGCAGGGTGCTCATCCGATGCGCACGCGCGTAATCTGAAAAATTCGTGCTATCTTTGCCTCCTCTTACACCCAAATTTTCATGCAGCAACCACTGATTCTTATAACCAACGACGACGGCATACGCGCCAACGGGCTGCGCGCGCTGGTAGACGCCGCAAAGCCAGCGGGGCGCGTGCTGGTCGTAGCGCCGGAGGCGGAGCACTCGGGGCAAAGCCACGCCATTACCACCCAAACCCCTCTTCGCCTGCGCAAAATGCAGGGCTACGACAGCAGCAGCGACGTTACGGTGTACGTATGCAACGGCACGCCGGTAGACTGCGTCAAGCTGGGCATGACGCACCTGCTGAGCGACAAGCCAGACCTCGTGCTGTCGGGGGTTAACCACGGCTCCAACTCGTCCATCAGCGTAATTTACTCGGGCACCATGGCCGCAGCGCAGGAAGCCGCGCTGTACGGAATACCCGCCATGGGGCTGTCGCTGCTGGACTACTCGCCCACCGCCGACTTCGGCGCAGTACAGGCCGTAGGCGGCGACCTGATAAAGAAGGCGCTGGCGCTTGGCCTGAGCAAAGGCATTTGCCTCAACGTGAACATCCCGGCGCTACCCGCGTCGGAAATACGCGGCGTGAAGCTTTGCCGGCAAGCCGGCGGAACGTGGAACGAACGCTACGACCGGCGGCTTGACCCGTACGGCGGCGAGTATTTTTGGCTGTCGGGGCACTTTGTCAACAACGAGCCCAGCGCCACCGATACCGACGAGTGGGCGCTGGCCAACGGCTACGTGGCGGTGGTGCCCATTCAGCCGGACATGACCGGCTACGCCGAGCTCGAACGCCTGAAAGAAACGTGGCGCTAACCCCAAAAAGCTAAATTGAGCTATACATCATGCTAATTGCCCCTTCCATACTGTCTGCCGATATGGCCAACCTGAAGGCCGAGGTCGACATGCTCAACGCCAGCGCGGCAGAGTGGATTCACTTCGACATCATGGATGGCGTATTTGTTCCCAACCTTTCGTTTGGCTTCCCCGTGCTCGAGGCGGTGCGCCGCTGCACCGGCAAGCCGCTGGACGTGCACCTCATGATGGTGCAGCCCGAGCGGTACGTAGAGCGGTTTAAGGCGGCCGGTGCGGCGGTGCTCACCGTGCAGTACGAGGCGTGTACGCACCTGCACCGCGTGCTGGAGCACATCAAGAAGCTGGGAATGAAGGCCGGCGTAGCCCTCAACCCCCACACGCCGGCGGGCGCGCTGGAGGAGGTTGCGCAGCTGGCCGACGTGGCGCTCGTGATGTCGGTCAACCCCGGGTTTGGCGGGCAGGCCTTCATCGAAAGCTCCTACGGCAAGATAAGCCGCGTGCGCGAGCTGCTGCTGAAAAAAAATTCGCCGGCAGCCGTTGAGGTAGACGGCGGCGTGACGCTGGCCAACGCCCCCCAAATAAAGGCCGCCGGAGCGGATGCGCTGGTGGCGGGCAGCCTGATATTCACCGCGCCCCGCCCGCAGGAGGTTATTGACAAGCTGGCGGCGCTATAGCCAAAATTTTGTAAAGCGCCCGCAATTTTGTGATTTTATGCAAACGCTACGTTGCAGGCGCCGATTTTTTTGCTACCTTTGCGCCGTGACGTTATACCTTACCTGGGGCTGCTCGGTTTTGACAGCAGGATGACTTGAGGTGTAAGCATGCCGAGCGTTGTACGGAAGCTCGCAAATATCAACGTGCAAGCCATAACTGGCGAAACATCTTACGCACTCGCTGCCTAACCGTTAGACGGTTTCGGCTTTATTGGCGGCTCAAGGAGCCTGCCGACGAGTATCCCGCCTTGCGTTCCGCTCATTAACGCAAGGCTTATGGGGTATCATCATTTTGAGATAGCCGGGTAAACGCCCCTAATATCCGGTGAAAATTTAGGGGATAAGGGCTACATTCGGCAGCAGCTCGCCTGATGCAGCCTCGAAAATCGAAGGGCTGATAAGCATGTAGAAAGCGCATTAAGACCTTGTTTGGACGCGGGTTCGACTCCCGCCAGCTCCACAAGCACAGCGTTGCACAATTTTGTGCAACGCTGTATTGTTTTTATGGGGTTGCTAATCAGGGCGTGTTTTCGGAATTTATTTTTTGTAACTTCGGATAATGTTGCGTAATTTTGCAATTTGTGATACAGATTTTGTTTGGTAATATCCATATTGTGATACGCAATGAAAGTCCGCTATACCCTCGTTTATAATCGCCGTAATAAGACATTGACGCCAACCACCAAGGCGCCTGTGCAGCTTGAGATTTATTTCGACCGCTCCACGCGCCGATGGATTGACACTCGTGTGGAGCTGGAGCCCCAATACTGGGACGACAGGGCAAAAAACGTAAGCAAAAAACACCCCAACTTTGCCGGACTTTACCAGCTGCTAAAGAAGCAGCAAGACGATTTGGAAGCCTACGAGCTGGAGCTGCTCGCACAAGGTCGGGAACTCACCCCAGAACTTCTCTCCGCCTATTTTGCCGGAAATAAGGATAACTTCATCAAATTTGCTCTTGATATGATTGATGAGGAGTTAAGCCGGAAAAAAATTGACAAAAAAAGCCATGTAAAATACACGTCTAATTTAGAGTTGCTCAAAAAGATAACGGGCAATGACCTCTTATTTTCGCAGGTGAATGAAGCGCTCGTTAAGAAAATTGATATATATCTGCATACCAACGGATATGAACAGTCTACTATTGGGCGATTTCATGTTACGGTAAAGAAATTTACGGCGGCGGCGCTAAAAAAAGAGTACCTCAAAAAAGACCCATACGCCGACTTCACCATTGACCGCGGCGAGAGTGAGCGCACTAACTTGGAGCCATCGGAGCTGGCGGCGCTTGAGAGTTTAGACAGAAGTTTAATGTCACCTGAGCTGGTACAGGTGCTCGACAGATTTCTGTTCAGCTGCTACACAGGTTTGCGAATAGGCGACAGTATTTCACTAAAAAAAGAGGTGGTGTTCTACAAAGTATGTTACTCAAATTATACATATCCGAAATTGATATAAAAGAAAGCCAAATCAAATGCTTTGAAATGGTTGAATAATTTTTGGGAGAAACAGCATGTTTTTCGGAAAGCTCTGCCAATACGATGTCTCAGGCGACAGTTATTACCTTCAATACCCACCGTATTTTTCTTTCCTTTAACATGGTTATCACCCGAAAATGCACGGTTAAAACTTTCCCAATTGTCCGTATAAATCGTATCAAAACTAAGCCCAAGCGAAGATAATTCATCTCTTAATTTTTTGGCTGTCTCAAAATTACGTTTTCCCCACACGAATGCCACTATCTCGCCTGTTGATCGATGGTAAGCATAAATTAGCCACACTTTATTCTTTTTTTCTCCAACATATGTCCAAAACTCATCCACCTCAAG
>JAIROF010000136.1 GCA_031257655.1 Prevotellaceae bacterium
AACTAAAAACTAAAAACTAAAAACTAAAAACTAAAAACTAAAAACTAAAAACTAAAAACTAAAAACTAAAAACTAAGAGTTGAGGGCTAATAATTAAGAACTAAGAGTTGAGAACTAAGAACTAAAAATTTAAAAAATTATGCGACATATAAAATGCTATATGGTGAGCGTTTGTTGTTTGTTTGTTGGGACTGAAATTTATGCGCAAACCGATTCGTTGGCGCTCGGAGACAACCGCCCGGCAGACAATCGCGTCAGCATGGGCTACTACACCATGCCGACAGCTGCCATCTCCGGCGCTATGGAAACGGTGTCGGGCGCTACTCTCGAAAAAACGCCCACCGCCGACCTGGGGCTTTCGCTTGCAGGACGGTTCAACGGCCTCACCACCATGGAAATGACGGGTGCGCTGACCAACTCATACGTGAGCAAATTTATACGCGGCGTTTCCACCGCCAACGGTACCAACCCCCTCGTGATTATCGACGGCGTGATATGCCCTACCGACAACTGGGACTACCTTACCGCCTACGAAATCGAAAGCATCTCCGTCCTCAAAGATGGCTCATCTACCGCTATTTACGGAATGCAGGGCGCTGGCGGCGCGATTGTTATTACCACCAAGCGCGGTTTTGTGGGAAAAGCGAAAATTGAGCCCTATTTCGACCAGACGTTCCAGCAAAACGTCCACCATCCGCAGCTTATATCTTCGGCCGAGTATGTAAAAATGCGAAACCAGGCCGCACAGAACGACGGGAAAGGGCCTTACGCCCTCTTCAGCCAAAGCGAAGTGGCCGGATTTGAGCAGGGTAACAACCCGCTTTACCCCAACAACGACTGGTACTCCATGTTCGTAAACGACTGGGCGCAGATGCAGCGCGCAGGCCTCAACATTTTGGGCGGAAATAAAAGCATACAGTACTTCACCAACCTGAGCTACATGCGGCAGTCCTCGCCCTTAAAGGTAACGCCCAACGAAAAGTTCGACCCCACGCCCTGGGTAAACAGCCTCAACTTCCGCTCCAACCTCGACCTTAAACTCAACGATTACCTGTCGGGTTTCCTGCGCCTGAGCGGGAATGTCAACCTGCAAAAAACCCCATCCTCCACCACCAATGCGAGCTTGTATGCAACGGTTTTTAACCTCCCGCCAACGATGTACGGGCCTTTGACCGGCGACGCCCCCCTGTTCAGCGCGGCGGGTAAGGAGCTGGACATGGCCAATCAGGTGGTTACAACAAGCTCGATAAACGCCCCCATTTACGGAAACCTGAACCGTTCGGGATTTCTTCAGCGGCTCGAAACTACCATCATGGCGCAGTCGGGGCTAACATTCGACATGAGCTTTCTCACCAAAGGCCTCTCGCTTTCGGGGATGGTAGCCTACCAAACGTACGCATACAGCTCTACGGCCACCGTGCAAACGTATAAAACCTTTGTCCGCGACCTTTCGCAGGGCTACGACGTGCTGCGCTTTATACAGAAAAGCGAGGATAGCCCCTCCGACGACGTGCTGATTCACGGCAAGTATTCGCAGTTCTCCTACACCCTCAACCTGTTTGCCCATGCGGACTACAGCCGCACTTTTGGCGACCACAGCGTGAGCGCCATGGCCTACATCACCTCTATGGTCGATGACAGGGCAATACCTATGGCACAAGTTTCGGTGTACGGCAGCACAAGCATTGGCGCCGATATTTTGCCCTACAAGCGCTTGGATATGGGCGCAACGGCCACCTACGGCTACAAAAACCGCTACTTCCTCAAGGCTGACCTGGGCTACACCGGCTCCGACCAGTTTGCCCGAAACTACCGATACGTCGCAACGCCCGCCGTTTCGGCAGCCTGGATCGCCTCGCAGGAGGAATTTCTCAACGAAAATGATATTTTTACCTACCTCAAGCTCCGCGTATCCTACGGCATAAACGCCAACGACCAGCTCGGCGGCTTCCGATTCATGTACCTCGACGAATACTCCGCCAACGGAACGGAGGGCACGATGGGAAACCCCGCTGTGACGGCCGAAAAAATCGCAAAGCAGAACTACGGCGTAGATGTAGGCCTGCTAAAAGACTTTACCCTCCACTTCGACTACTTCCGGGCGCACACCAGCAACATGCTGATAGACGGAGAAATCCCAATGCCTCTCTACGGGGGCATACCCGGCTACCCCAAGCTCAACGAAGGCGAAATGAAAAATCACGGCTTCGAAGCCTCCCTCATGTACCAAAAGCAGCTCGGCAAAGATTTTTCGCTGTTTGCCGGAGGCGGGCTGGCATACAATGAAAACAGGGTGATTAGCATCAACGAAGTGCCGCTCGGCGAAGAATATAAATACCAGTGCAGAACCGAAGGATATTCCGTGTTGCAAGCGTGGGGATATTTGATAGACTACAGCAACGGAAACGGCTACATCAACACGCAAGACGAGCTGAAAAAGGCAACCGAAATGTACAACTTTAGCGTTGCCCCGCGTCTGGGCGACTTCCTGTATCAAAACCTGAACGGCGACGACAAGATTGACGAAAAAGATCGCGCCCCAATTGGCTACGACCTTATTCCCCAAATTTGCTACAACATAAATCTGGGCTTTGAGTACAGGCGCTTTGAATTTAGCGCCCTTTTGCAGGGTACCGCCCGCTCCTCGCAATATGTTTCCGGCTTGGGCGTGAGCGAGGTTTACTATACCGACGGATATTTTTCCGATATGCATACAAATGCGTGGACGCCCACCAACCACAACGCGGATTTTCCGGCGCTCTCCACTGCCATCTCCGCGAGCCATGAATACAACGATTTCTTCGTGATGAATACGGCCTACCTCAAGCTGCGCAATCTGGAGCTGGCCTACACCTTGCCCGAAAAAGTTTCGCGCCGCATAGCGGCGGAGAAAATCCGCATCGCATTCAACGCGCAAAACCTGTTCACTTTCGACAAGATGCGCACAAAATACATCGACCCCGAAACGACAAATATGCAGGTTTTCCAACCCTACAGGGTGTTCAATATCGGCGTAAAAGCAACGTTTTGAAATGCAAAATGCAAAATGCAGAATGCAGAATGCAGAATGTATTGGCGACATGGCGCTGTAGAGACGCACGGCGTGCGTCTCACTGCGCCTCGCGCCCTGCCTGCTAAGGCAGGACAGCCATAACCGCAGGTCTGTGACCTGCGGATGCACGAACGCCCGCCTCGCGCCCTGCCCGCAAGGCAGGACAGCCACCGCATGAAAAAGGAATATCATATTGAATAAAAGTCAACAAACAGCAAAAATAAACATAAAAAACAACCATCAAAAACAATCATCAATGAAAGTTAACATATTCTCACCCGCTAAATTTTGCATTCTGCATTCTGCATTTTGCATTACAGTAGCAGCATTCTGCATTCTGCTGTACTCCTCCTGTTCCGATTATTTGGATATGCCGTCGGACGGACGGGTGGAGCTGGAAGACGTCTTTGCGCAGCGCAACACCATTGTCGACTACTATCAATCCCTGCTGGGAGAAATGCCGCCGGTCGGGTTTACTTATGCCAGCCGACAGGTAACGCCGCTCGCCGTCTTCTGCGACGAAGCCGAAGATGTGAACAATCAGGTATCCGGCGCACCCTACTACTGGTACAACGGCGCCACGACCGCCAGCTTCAATCCCCTATATAGCTCAACTGCCACCGTCACCAACAGCGGGGACATTATTATCTATAACACCAATGCCTGGCTCTACTATTTCGCGCTTATTCGCCGCTGCAACACGTTCCTGCAGCAAATCCCCAGCAACACGGCTATAGACATAAAAGACGTTGAGGTAGAGGGAATGATTGCCGAAGTGAAGGTGCTCCGCGCTTTTGCCTACCTGCAGCTGATGAAGCGATACGGGCGCGTCCCCCTCACCGATACGCCCTACGATGCAGCACACGACTATGCGAAGGACACGCGCGCCTCGATAGCGCAGATAACCGATTTTATCATTACCCAGTGCGATGAAGCCCTGGCAACGCCCGAAAACGAAGCTCAGGATATGGCCTTTCTCTGGACGCCCAGAAGCAATACTCAGCGCACCAAAATACCCCGCGCTTTTGCCTGGGCCGTAAAATCGCAAACGGCGCTCTACGCCGCAAGCCCGCTGTTTTACGAAGACGGCAGCAAGTACGACTGGAGCAAGGCTGCCGAAATTACCAAAGCCGCCCTAGACCAGTGCTTAGAGCACGGCTACACGCTCTACAACCGCGCAATGAACGACGACATGAACGCTAAAACGCTCAACACCTACGGCTACTACTTCATTCAGCGCGCCGACCCCACCCGCGCACTCGACAAGGAAACCATCTTTGAATCCAAGCTGCAAGCAAGCATTTGGACGTATGCGGCCTTGCCTATAGTGCAAGGCGGGCTGACAGCAGGCCCTTGCCCATCGCAGGAGCTGGTGGACGCCTACGAAATGCAGGAAACCGGATTGCCAATCTCCGATCCTGCGTCCGGCTATGACGAAACCAATCCTTACAACGGACGAGACCCCCGCTTTTATGCCTCTATCTACTACAACGGAGCCTTGTTCAAATGGGTAAAAGGAGCATCTCAATACCTCACGCCTAGATTCTATGACAATAGGCTTAATGGAGGAATGACCGTGACTCTCAAATCCGACACCACCACAATTACAACTACCGGAGATACCTCGTATATAGAAACCGGATACCTTGGCGGCACTATCGACTATGACGAAGCCTATTTAATTTTCGAGTACACCAGCAATCAGGCAGTAGACGGCGCTTATTTTTACGTGGCGACAGGCACCTCAGCTATACCTACTTCACCATACAAGTCAGCGCCGATTACGCTTTCGAAAGCAGACGCATGGACAACCTACAGATACGATTTACGCGATTTTATGGATAAATACGAGTTTGGCAAATTGAGCAGCCACCGTCTTGGTTTAAAGCTGAATGGTACAGGGTTGAATATGGAAATACGCGGCTTGAAAATCGAAATGGCTACGCCGCCCCGACCGTTGACGTCGGTAGAAACTTATGTGGGCGGAAATTGCGGAATTTCGGACAACACGTCCGAGATACGCCGTACGCGCACCGGCTACTACCTGCGCAAGTTCAACAGCGCCGTGTCGGAAACAGGCAATAACGACGACGGCTACTTCAAAATATTCCGCTTAGCCGAGCTATACCTCAACTTTGCCGAAGCAGCGTATAATGCTTCGACTCCCGAACAAAAATACGGCGATTTGTCGGCCACCGATGCGGTAAACGCCGTGCGCGCCCGCGCAGATATGCCCCCGTTGCCTGCCGGATTGTCGAAAGACGCGTTTGAAGAGCGCTACCGCAACGAGCGCCGCGTAGAGCTGGCCTTTGAGGAGCACCGCTTCTTCGACGTGCGCCGCTGGAAAATCTTGAGCGAAACTGACCGAGGCGTTCACGGTATGAGAATCACCATGAAGAACCCGCCGGCAGACAGCACATTCGTATATGAACCCGTGCCAATGGTTACCCGCCAAACCTACGCCGATAAATACCTGCTCTACCCCATCCCGCAAACGGAAGTCAACAAAATGCTTCAGTACACCGGAACAAGCTGGCAAAACCCGGGATGGAATTAGGAATTAAGAATTGAGAATTGAGAATTGAGAATGCAGAATTGAGAATGCAGAATGTATTAGCGGGCGCTGTAGAGACGCACGGCGTGCGTCTCACTGCGCCTCGCGCCCTGCCTGCTAAGGCAGGACATCCATCACCGCAGGTCTGTGACCTGCGGGGCAGCATCACCGCCTCGCGCCCTGCCTGATAAGGCAGGACAGCCACCGCATGAAAAAGGAATATCGTATTGAATAAAAATCAGCAAACATCAAAAACAAACATCAAAAACAATCATCAATGAAAGGTAGCATATTATCACCCGCTAAATTTTGCATTTTGCATTCTGCATTTTGCATTTCAATAGCAGCATTTTGCATTTCATTCTCGTCGTGTAAGGAGGATAAAGAGGTAGGGAAAGAGGCGGCGGTGGTGCGCGTAGCCGGCGTATCCTTAGACAGACCCGCCGTAACGCTCAACCCCGATTCTACCGTGCAGCTTACCGCTACGGTAGCCCCCGAAAATGCCGATTCTACGGCGGTAACCTGGCATTCGACCGCAGAAGACTTTGCCACGGTGAGCGAGGCCGGCCTTGTTACCGCCAAAGCCGTAGGCGCCGCAGCCATCGTTGTCACCACCGTGGACGGCGGCTTTACCGACACCTGCACCGTAACGATTGCCCGCATAGCCGTACCGGTAACCGGCGTATCGCTCAACAGAGATACGGCAACGCTCCTCGCCAATGCTACCCTACAGCTTACCGCTACGGTAACGCCCGACGATGCCGATGTTAAGAATGTAACATGGCGCTCAACCAAGCTAAACGTGGCCACAGTAAGTCAATCGGGGCTTGTTACCGCCAAAGCTGCCGGTACGGTATCCATCATTGTCACCACCGTGGAGGGCAGCTTTACCGATACCTGCACCGTAACGGTTCTCCAGCCTGTAACCGGCGTATCGCTCAACAAAGATGCAGCAACGCTCAAGCCCGCCACCACCCTGCAGCTTGCCGCTACGGTAGCGCCCGCAAATGCCAGCGTTAAGGGAGTAGCCTGGCATTCGACCGCGGAAGCCGCTGCCACGGTCAGCGAGGCAGGGCTTGTTGCCGCCGTAGCCAAAGGCAAAACGTACATCGTTGCCACCACCGCCGATGGCGGCTTTACCGACACCTGCGCCGTAACGGTGGCCGAGTTTCCTGTGACCGGCGTATCATTAGACAAAGATACAGTAAGGCTCGACTCCGGCGCCACCCTGCAGCTCGCCGCCGCCGTAGCGCCCGCAAACGCCGACTTCCCGGAGCTAACCTGGCGCTCAACCCGGACAACCGTGGCCACCGTGAGCAACGAGGGGCTTGTTACCGTCGTAGCCGGGGGCAAAACCTCCATTATAGCTACCTCCATCGAGGGCGGTTGGGCAGACACCGTAACCGTATTTGTGGAAAACAAGTATAAGCTCATAGCCGACCTCAACCCCTCCTCCACGCCGGCGCTGCTCGACCCCACGCCGGAAAACGGCGAGTACTGGGAGCACGAAAGCGGCTTCAAGCTGTGGGAGCACAAGGAGGGCTACGGGCACGGCGTTAAAATAACGATTGTGGGCGAATGTTTCAGCCGCGAGGACAACAAGAACGACGGCGTATATGAGACGTGGTGTAAAAAAATGGCGTTGCGGTTGCTGAAAAATGACATTATCCGCAACTTCCGCGACTACATAGACATTTACGTCGCCGTAGCGGAGTCGCCGGTAAGCCGCATCAACGCTACCACGCCCGGCATTTTCGGCACAACCGTTACCGCCGGAACCAATTTCGACGCGGCCAATACGTTTACCGTAACGGCCTTTCCCGAACTGGCAAGCGCGCCCAACCGTTCCTACATACTTATAGCCAACGGCATGATGGGCGGCTGGGCTCTCTTCGGACAACCGGCAGGCAACTGCGGAAGCGCGTGGTGGAGTACGGACATGGGGCCAGACAGCCGCAACGATATTGGCACCTACTGGATGATGCACGAATTTATAGGGCACGGCTTCGCTTCGCTGGCCGACGAATACGGATACCAGGGCGCCAAGGATACGTATAGCTTCGATTGGCAAAGAAGCGGAATGGTTCGCAACGTGTCAAACACCGACGACCTGACCAAAGTACCCTGGAAGCGGTTTATCGGGATCGAAGGCTACGAAGAAGTCGGCGCATACCTGGTGGAACCCGGAATATGGAAACCCGAACCCTATTCTATTATGGTTAGCGACCAGGAAGGTTTCTACTACAATGCCCAGTCGCGCTGGCTCATCTACAAGCACATCTACGATTGCTCAAAATTCCTCAGCAACGAAAGGAAAAAGTACGAGGCGGGCGAAGAAGCCGGCCTGTTTGAAGCGTTTTTGGAGTTTGACGAATTGTACAATGTGAGATAATGCCTACCTTTGCAAAATAGGCTGCGCTCGGCATGGTTTTGTACGAAAATAGCAAGCAGCGGACGCAGATTTTTATGATGTACGCAGATGAAGAAACGGCCAAAATCTGCGCAAATCATTAAAAGTCTGCGCCGGCTGCGTGCCAAAAAAATAATCGGAAACATGAAAAACAACAAATCAGCACACAAAGCATTTTCCCTTTTCCCTTTTCCACGCACCCTTATCCCTTTTGCATTTTGCATTTCCCTTGCCCTGCTGTCGTGTAAAGAAAGCGACGGGAGCAAAGGAGGCGAGGAGGAGGTGGTGGTGGAGGAGGAGGAGGTGGTGGTGGTGGTGCGCGTAACCGGCGTAACGTTAGCCGAATACGCCGTAGCGCTTGCGCCCGATTCCACCTGCCGGCTTACCGCCGTCGTAGCGCCCGAAAACGCCGCCTCGAAAGCGGTCGCGTGGCATTCAACCGCAGAAAGCGTTGCTTCGGTAAGTGAAACAGGGCTGGTAACCGCCGTGTCCACAGGCGCCGCATTCATCGTTGCCACCACCGTGGATGGCGGCTTTACCGACACCTGCACCGTAGCGGTTGCCGACGGCCTATCGTTGGCCTTAGAGAATACCCGCCTTCGTCTTGAGCAGGATTTGACCCGCGGCGGCGCCATCTCCTATATTTCGCTCGCGGGCAGCGAGCGTAACCTTGTCAACACTGCCGACGAAGGGCGCTACATTCAGCAGTCGTACTACGCCGGACGTCGGGTCGACCGGCAGGCGGAGGGGCAGTCGCCGGCGTGGTCGCCCTGGTCGTGGAATCCCATTCAGTGCGGCGACTACGCCCGCAACCGCGCCCAGCTGCTCGAAACGCGCCAAGCCGTCGGCAACACCTACGTAAAGTGTATCCCCATGCAGTGGGATATGGACAACCGGCCGGCCGAGGCGACTATGGAGCAGTGGACTTCCCTCGCCGACAACGTGGTGAGCGTGCGCTGCCGCCTAACCTGCCACCGCACCGACAACATTTACGGCGAAGGCGTCCCCAACGACCAGGAAATCCCGGCGGTGTATCCGATTTCGGCGCTCAACAACCTCTACGCCTATTTTGGCGCAGCGCCTTTCACCGGCGCGGAAATAGAGGCTACCGAAATCATTCAGCTCGAAAGCGGCTTTTGGGGAATATATACGCCCGACAACGGCAGCTTTCCCACCGAAAAGTGGATGGCTTGCGTGGACGACAGCGGCTGGGGCATTGGCATTTATTCGCCCCAGGCAACCAAGTTCCTGGCAGGCCGCTACGGAGCGCCGGGTGAGGAATCCGCATCGCCTTTTACCGGATACATTGCCCCCGTGCGGGTGGAAACGTTGATGAAAAACTCCGTCTCCGAATACAGCTACTACATAATTGTAGGAACGTTGGACGAAATCCGCGCGAAGATATACCAAATTCACCAATTAGGAATTAGGAATTAGGAATTAAGAATTAGGAATTAAGAATTAGGAATTAGGAATTGGCGCAGGCGTGTAGGGGCAGGGGGGTCGCGCGTAAGCAATTCCTAATTCCTAATTCCTAATTCTTAATTCAACTTTCGCAAGCTATTTAATTTGTTGAATATCATCATTTTACGACAATTTGATTTTTGCAAAGCAATAAAAATCAGCGCTTTTATGTTATGTTATGTTATTAGACCTCACCCCACCTCCTCTCAAAAGGAGCTATACCCGCTTCTGCAAGTCCCGCAGGGACGATACTTGAGAATTGAGAATTGAGAATTGAGAATTGAAAGCGCCCGTGTAGTAGTCCCGCAGGGACGACACTTGAAAACGCCGGAGGTGTTTTCTGGGGAAGTGTATTTCGTAGACAAATTCGCAAGGATATATTTAGCATCGGTAAGTTTGGTTAAACGAAAATCCGTAGCTTGTTTTATCAAAAAATGAAACTCCGCCATCCTGTTTGCAATACCATACAATTTTTTATGTATCTTTGCCCGACAAACAATTATGCAATAAAATGCAAAAAGCACCTTAATCATAGTAATCATTCAAATCAAAAAAATCAGCGTTCAGTCAACCACGGCGTAGCGTGGACGCTACGCCGGGCAGAGTGTAAAGGATGATGGAAAGAGAAAATAAATCCCTTGACTTATTGCGCCGGTTTGCCATTGATTACGGCAAAGAATACGGCTAATTCTTTTTTTGAGGTGCTATGAATAGCATTGGATGAGGTTAACTCATGTTACGCATATAGCTGTCTGAACGCTGATTTTTTTTTTGATTTGAATGATTGCTATGATTGATGGCGCATGGGTGCGACGCATAGCGCTGTAGAGACGCACGGCGTGCGTCTCTACAGCGCCATTTCGCCGCTATTTCGTCGTTGAGGCGCTTTTGCTGCGTAATAATGAGAACTTAATTTTCATAGCACCTCAAAAAAAGAATTAGCCAAGAATACGGCATAGGCAAAATAGGCATCTTTGGCTCGCGGCGCTGCTACTGATAAAAGCGATATCGACATATTTTACGAAGGGCAGCCTATCGGGTTACTCGACAGCAGGGATTTAAAAAGCCATTTGGAAAGCTACTTGCAGCGACCGGTTGACCTCGTAAGGCAGCACAAATATATAAATCCGGCTTTCTTGAAGCAGATAAACAGCGAAATTATATATGTCTGAAAAAAAAAAGCAAAGGATGTGGCAGCTGACGAAGCGCGACGTCTTTCTATTTAAACAAGAATATAAAAACAAAATAACAACAAACACGATGAGAAGCTTTAAATCTTCAGCAATTCCGCTCTTTGTTGCGGGAATCTTGTCCGTCTCCTGCAGCAGCCGGCAGCAACCGGTTAGCTATGCCGAGCTCAAATCCCACTTCCAAACGCCGCCCGCCGACGTGCGCACAGGCGTTTACTGGTATTGGATGAACGACAACGTCTCCGTCGAAGGCGTTCAAAAAGACTTGGAGGCCATGAAAGCCGCCGGCATTACCAAAGCCTTTATCGGCAACATTGGCGGCGAAACGCACTACCCGCTGGGCAAAGTTCGCCTGTTTACCGACGAATGGTGGGAGGTGATTCACGCCGCCCTGAAAAAAGCTACCGAGCTGGACATCGAAATCGGGCTGTTCAACTGTCCGGGCTGGAGCCAGTCGGGAGGCCCCTGGATCAAACCCTCGCAGGCCATGCGCTACCTCGCCTTTGCCGATACGACCGTCGCCGGAAATCAGCGGTTTTCAGGAAAGTTGATCCCGGCAGAAAAAGATTTTCAGGACGTAAAAGTCCTCGCTTTTCCGGTGGGCAGCGAGCCGGGCGGCATAACGCAAGCCGTCTTTGTGCCGGCCTACTCAAAAGCCGAAATCGCCCTCCCCCTGGCAAAACCCGAAAAAATCCGCGCGCTCGTACTCCGCCCCGGCGCCTACTTCATTGGCGAATGCGAGCTGCAGGCAAAAGTCGGCGCTGAATACCAAACCGTCAGGAAATTTGAAGTTGACCGCTCAAACGCCATGCTCAACGTTGGCTGGGATAAGCTGGCGAACGTTGTCGTCACTTTTCCCGCCGTTGAGGCGCAGGACTTTCGGCTCATTTTCGGCAACAGCCACTACGACGCTCACTTCCGGCTCACCCTCACCTCAGCGGAAAGCGTTGAGCGCTACCCCGAAAAAACCCTGGCCAAAATGTTCCAAACGCCCCTCCCGCTCTGGGATTCCTATATGTGGAAAGAGGAAAGCGCCGACGCAACGCTTTCCGTTGACCCGGCAAGCGTAATCGACATTTCGGACAAGCTGGCCGCCGACGGCGCCGTGACCTGGGACGTCCCCGAAGGCCGCTGGGTGATTGTGCGCACCGGCATGGCGCCCACCGGCATGACGAACGGGCCTGCCTCGCCCGAAGGAAAGGGCCTCGAGGTGGATAAAATGAGCAAGGCGCACGTGGCCTACCATTTTGACCGATTTATGGGCGAAGCGCTCCGCCGCGTTCCCGCTGCCGACAGAAAATCGCTCAAGTATGTCATTCAAGACAGCTACGAAATGGGCGGGCAAAATATGACCGACGGCCTGCTCGAAGAATTTAGGCAGCGATACGGCTACGACCCCACGCCCTACCTGCCCACCCTGCGGGGATTTTCGATAGGAAGCCCCGACATATCCGACAGGTTTCTCTGGGACCTGCGCCGCCTGATTGCCGATAAAATTTCCTACGACTTTGTGGGCGGCTTTGCCGAAGTGAGCCACAAGCATAACCTTAAGGTTTGGCTCGAAAACTACGGCCACTGGGGATTTCCCGGCGAATTTTTGCAGTACGGCGGCCAGTCGGACGGCGTGGCCGGCGAATTTTGGGCCGCCCAGAGCAGCGACCGCTACGAGCCGCGCATTGCGGCCTCCTGCGGGCATATCTACAACAAAAACGTCATCTCCGCCGAATCGTTCACAAGCGGCGGCGTTGGATACAAAATGGCGCCCAAGAATTTGAAATACCTGCTCGACTGGTCGATGGCGGAGGGAATCAACGAGGCGGTGCTGCATGTCTACATCCAGCAAGCCTACGACAACAACCTGCCGGGCATCGACGCATGGTTTGGCTCGGAGTTTAACCGCCACAACACGTGGTTTTCGCAGCTCGACCTGTTCACCGACTACATCCGCCGCTCGAACTACCTGCTCCGCCAAGGGCTTAGCGTGGCCGATGTTGCCTACTTCATCGGCGAAGACGCCCCGAAAATGACCGGCATCCGGAATCCCGAAATCCCCCGCGGCTACGACTACGACTACATCAACGCCGAGGTTATCGAAAAGAATATGAAGGTGCGGGACGGGAAGCTCGTCCTGCCGCACGGCGTCGAATACCGGGCGCTCGTACTCCCCCCCCAGACGACCATGCGCCCCGCGCTCTTGCGCAAAATAGAGCAGCTCGTAAGGGACGGCGCCACCATCGTGAGCGCGCAAGCCCCCAGCCGCTCGCCGAGCTTGGAAGGCTACCCCAAAGCCGACGAAGTGGTGAGGCAAATCGCCGCTAAAATGTGGGGAGACGCGGGGACGAAAAGCGCCCCCCAGAGCAAGAAAATTCAGTACGGCAAAGGCGCCATCTACCACAACGCCACGCTGGAGGAGGTCTTTGCCGAGTTGAACCTGCCGCCCGATTTCCGCACAGAAGGCGTACCCGACAGGGAGGTTGCCGGCGATGTTTTTGGAAAACGGGTAGTCAAAAAGCTTCCCTCCGTTCTCTACAGCCATCGCACCGACGGCGACCGCGAAATTTACTTCGTGGCCAACCAGACGGAAAACCCCATCGAAATCAGCGCCGCATTTCGCGTGTCGGGCCGGCAACCCGAGCTCTGGAACGCCACAGACGGCTCCGTGCGCCCGCTGCCCAGCTTTTCGGAGCAAGACGGAATTACCACCGTTCCGCTAAAGTTTGACAACTTGGAGGGATATTTTGTCGTCTTCAGCGCAAAGGCGGAAAAGGAAAGCGCCGCCGCCTTGAGCCTGCCGGCCAACTTCCCCGCGCCGGCAAAGACCACCGATATCTCTACCGCTTGGAGCGTTTCCTTCCAAACCGACAGCGCTCACCGCGGCGTTGAAAGCGCGGCATTTGCCGAGCTCGCCTCGTGGCCGGAAAACGAAAACCCGCAAATCAAGTACTATTCGGGTACTGCCGTGTACTCCAAAACATTCGGATACGCAAACCCGGACGCGGGAACCCGGACGAAGAGCGTTTTTGTAGAGTTTCAGAATGTGTGCGATATGGCCAAGGTGAAAATCAACGGGCAGTACGCCGGCGGCTGCTGGACTGCCCCCTACCGCGTAAATATCAGCGGGCTGCTTAAGGATGGCGAAAATACGATTGAGGTAGAGGTGGTAAACAAGTGGGGCAACCGATTGATTGGCGATTCCTTCCTGCCTTTTGAGCAGCGAAAAGTGCGCTCCTACAGCACGAGCTGGGAGCCCGGTATGCCCCTGCAAGAGTCGGGGCTGATTGGAAAAGCAGCAATCGTGGAGTACTGAGCTTCGCAAAATGCAGAATGCAGAATGCCGCGTGTAGGGGCGGGGTTTGCCCGCCCTTATGCAAAAATACTTGAATTTATGGCATCTCCAAAAACTAAAAAGATGGGACAGCGCACTTCGGAAATATCGGATTATATTGCTATTGACCAGGGCGTCCGTTTTGCGAAACCCTGTATTAAGGGAACAAGAATCGCTGTTGGCGATATTCTTCAGTGGCTATCGGAAGGCATTTCCGTTTCGGAAATACTGGATGATTATCCGCTGTTGAAAGAGGTGCATATACAGGCAGCGCTGGCTTTTGCCGCACGACGTGAAGAAATCACAAAAGAAGGGCGGGCATCATAAATTGTGGGAAACAAAAAACCTAATTCAAACCTAATTCAAACAACAAACCAACCTCAGTAGCACAAACAGCAACCTTACTGCCTTGTTAATGTAAATTGCTTATAATCAGCATGATGTTTTCCACATCATGCAATTTGTGATATTGCCATTTTTTTTTTTTTTTTTTTTACATAACCATTTGTAAATATTACAATTAAGATGAAACGCACATTATTTATTTTTGTCATTGCTTCGGCAATGGCTTCCTGCGGCAAACGGACAGCCGCAGAGTGGGTGGCAACTACCCCCAACGCTTTGTGGCAAGCGCAAAACGCGAGCGAAGTTAAGCAGCTGGCGACCGGCTCCGCCGACGTGGAAATCCTGAACGACAGCCTGCTGCAAACCGTTGACGGCTTCGGCGCCTGCTTCAACGAGCTCGGCTGGACTTCCCTCGCCCTCTTGCCCGAAGCGGAGCGCGAAGCGGTTTTCAAAGAGCTCTTTACCCCCAAAGGCGCAAACTTCACCATTTGCCGTATGCCGCTGGGCGCAAATGACTTTTCGCGCGACTGGTACTCCTACAACGAAGCTGACGGCGATTTTGAAATGCGCAGCTTTTCTGTTGAAAACGACAGGGAAACGCTGATACCCTTTATCAAATCGGCGCAAAAGTATAGCCCCAATCTCACCATCTGGGCTTCGCCGTGGAGCCCCCCAACGTGGATGAAGGAAAACAAGTTTTACGCTTGCGCCGTGATGGATACAACGTTCTTCGATGCGCGATACAACAACCACATCAAACCCGAACAGGTGCGCCGCGAAGGCATGAATATGTTCATCACGGAGGACAAGTACTATGCCGCCTACGCGCTCTACTTCCAAAAATTCGTTGAGGCCTACCGCGCCGAAAACATCAGCATCGCGATGGTAATGCCGCAAAACGAGTTCAACTCGTGCCAGCCTTTTCCGAGCTGCACGTGGCGGGCGGCAGAATTGGCCGAATTTACGGGAAAGCATCTCGTGCCGGCAATGCAAAAGCTCAACGTTGCCGTGGCGTTTGGCACTATGGAGCGACCCAATCCAGCCCTCGTCGATACAATCCTTAGCGCCGAAGGAGGCGACCAAATTATCGGCGTCGGATTTCAGTGGGCCGGACGAAAGGCGCTGCCAAGCATTCACGCCCGATACCCAGCGCTCAAAATTTACCAAACCGAGCAGGAGTGCGGCGACGGACGCAACGACTGGGAAGGGTGCGCCTACTCCTGGGAGCTGATGAAGCACTACTTTTCGCACGGCACAAACGTTTATAACTACTGGAACATTGCGCTGCTCGAAGGCGGAATCAGCCGCTGGGGATGGCCACAAAATTCGCTCGTAACCGTAAATGAGCAGGATAAAACCTACCGATACACTTACGAATACTACTTGCTCAAGCATTTTAGCCACTACGTCTTGCCCGGAGCAAAAAGGCTCAAAACGGCAGGTGATTTCGACAGCATCCTGTCGTTCAAAAATAAAAACGGGAAAATTACGACCGTAATTTATAACGCCGACCTGACGGAAACAACCAAAATCCTGAAAATCGGTAAAAACCTGTTTGAGGTGGTGCTTAAGCCGCAATCAATCAATACAATAACGTGGTGATAATGCAAAATGCAGAATGCAGAATGCAGAATGCAGAATGCAAAATGATAGGCTAATTCTTTTTTTGAGGTGCTATGAAAAGATTGTATAGCCAATCTCCTACCACTTCTCCCGTATGGCATTGGTATGGTGGGAGATTGGCTACACTTGATTAATCGTATGCTTTAGCATACGGATACGGCCTACCCGCCTTCTCCCCGTAGGCCGTCCCGCAGGGACGGCCTACGGAGCGAAAGGGAGTCCGCCGTATTTTTTAATTTATTAAAACATCAACCATCATATTATGCTGCGCTCGGCATGGTTTTGTGCGAAAATAGCGCGCAAATGACGCAGTTTCTTCTGGTTTACGCAGATGAAGAACCGGAGCATAGCGGAGCTCGGCGCAGCTAAATGGCCAAAATCTGTGCAAATCATAAAAAATCTGCGTCATCTGGTGCGCTAAAAAACAAATCGCAGCTGCCGACCGCGCGGAGTATAGAAAACAATAGAAAACAATACAAATCAATAATCCCATCATGAAACGATTATTTCTCCTCCTGCATTTTACATTTTGCATTTTGCCTTCTGCATTTTGCATTTCCAACGACGGCTAC
>JAIROF010000152.1 GCA_031257655.1 Prevotellaceae bacterium
CCCGCAAAGCTGCCTTTCCCTGCAAACAGCGTAGCCAATGCGCACACGGCGACTTTCCGGCGCCAGCAACTCTTAGTTCTAAGTTCTAAGTTCTTAACTCTCTTACACGCACGCACACACACACACACACACACACTCACACACACACACACACACACACACACACACACACACACACACACACACACACACACACACACACACACACACACACACACAGTAATCAAGCAGTGACGCGCCTCGCGCCATTTTGTACTCTGCATTCTGCATTCTGCATTCTGCATTCCCGCAGGGTGTGTGTGTAAGAGAGTTAAGAACTTAGAACTTAGAACTAAGAGTTGCTGGCGCCGGAAAGTCGCCGTGTGCGCATTGGCTACGCTGTTTGCAGGGAAAGGCAGCTTTGCGGGGCGGGCAGCGCAAATGCGCCCGGCAGGGTGTGAACGCCTGTCGGGGATGTGGGCGGCGTAAAATTTGAAAAAATTTGTAGCCGCTTTTATACTGCTGCAACTCGTTAGCATAATTTATTGCTACAAGACTTGGTAAACAAATAAAGCGCAAAAGTACATGAAAAACTCGGATTTCCCAAGCGTATGCAGTGAAAAAAGTTTTGTACATGAGGAAAGGGGTAAAAGTAGTTGGTAGTGTCATAAATTGTAGGTAGCGTCATAAATTGTAGGGAGCGAAAAACCTCATTTACTCACTCGTGCTTATTTTTGGTGTTCGTGATCTCGCTGCGCTCGGTTGCACCTAATTTTAGCAACAAAACAACCTCAGTAGCAGAGCGATATAGTATAAACAACAACAACAACCTCATCACCTCATTAATGTAAACGGATTATAATCAGCATAATAATTGCCACATCATGCAATTTATGACATCACCCCCTTAAAGAAGAAGATGTGATTGCTATAGCGAACCAAAAGTAGCAACATGCTGCTCCAAAATATTTAGCCAAATTACTGTATATCTACAATTTAACAAAGTAAAATCCGGTCAAAATGGAAAGAAAAACATCCGTAACTTCCTCGCAGAAGTGAAAAAGGAATTCGCCAAAAATCCGAGTTCAGGCAGATTCGCTACTACGCCGACGCTCAGTCGCGTCGCCCCTACAACGCCATGCGCCATCAATCATACTAATCATCCGGATTCCCAAAATCCGAGCTCAGGCATCCTCTCCACTCTTCCCCCCCGCCTCGTAATTTAACGTTCATTTTACAAGCGCGGCATTTTTGCCGCAGATTGAACGATCTGTATGCCATAAATGACGAATTTAACAACCATTAAAATCAACCAACAGGATTAATTTTGCATCATGTTTAACGCAAAAAATTACGGTTATGAGAAATTTTTTTATGGTGCAAGGTAAGCAGCTTTTGCTAAGCGCAGGGTTGGCGTTTGGGGTTTTGGCGTGCAGCAACGACGAGGCAGCGTACAACGATGCTCAGGCTCCCGCGGTGGCGCTCGCGGTGGCGGAGCTGTACTCCGAGCCTGGGCGCGTGTTTCACATTGTAGGCGCCGTTACAGACGACGTTGGCATTGCCTCCATCCGGCTGGAGATACGCGAGTGGGCGCTGGACAAAACCATATCGCTGCGGCGCGATACGCTGGTGACCCGCTACGCGCTCGACTACCAATTCCAAATGCCCGCCGGCGCCGACCTCTCAAAAATTTTCAGCATCACCATATCGGTAACGGACGTGGCGGGCAAGGTGACCAGCGTGGAGCAGGCGGTAAACCCCAACGGCGACTTTAACGCTCCAGCGCTGGACGCGCCCATGCCCGATACCATCACCGTGCTGCTCAGGCCAAGCACCGCCCTTAACCTCAGCTTTACCATGACCGACAACAAGGCGCTCGCCTACGTGGTGGTGCAAAGCAGCGAGCTGGGCATTTACGACAGCATAACGGCCATACCGGACAACGGCGGGCAAAGCTACACCTACACGCGAGCCATCCCGCTGGCGAGTGAGAATGCCGTGTACAGCTTCCGCATTGCGGCGATGGACAAGATGGGCAACGCCACGGAGAGCCTGTTTGCGGCAAAGGTGTCGGGCTTGCCCGACTTTGAGAAGCTCTACCTGACGGATTTTCTCACCAAGGAGGAGCTCAACCGGCACCTGATTGGCACAGCAATCGCCAGGCGCACCGCGCCGTACACCTACCAAGTAGGGTACTACTCCAAGACGGCCAATGCGGGCGGCGTGTACTTTATTCCGCAAAAAACCGACCTGCAGCCGATATGCTTTGGCGCAGACCCCTCCGCGCCGGGCACGGTTGCCACCGAGCTGCCCACAAGCCAACCGATTACCTTTCCCGAGGCGGGCTACTACACCATCACGATAAGCACGCTGGCGGGCACGTACAGCATCGAAAAGTATGTGCCAACAACGCCAACACCCGCGTCGTACAAGGCCGCCTTTCTGGAGGAAATGGGCTTTGAGATGCGGTTGGGCATTATCGGGAAAGGGTTCCCCGAGTACGACCAAAACTGGAGCCCCGGCGCCGCTATCCCGCTGGAAACGGACGCCCAAAATCCCTACATCCTCTACAAGGAGCTGGATATGGAGGGTACTGTGCAGATACAAGTTGAGCCGCGCGACGACGGACATGACGGGGGCTGGTGGCTGGGGCAGCCCGATAATCCCTCCTACCCCGGCTGGAAGATAAACAGAGACGGCAACGCCGATCCTTACGACAGCTCGGTTGACGAGCTGACGGTATCCACCCGCGCCCGCTACCGCTTTGAGCTGGACGCCCACCTGAACCAAGCCAAAATACTGAAAGTTGAAAGTTGAATGCGGCGGCAGGTTGCAGCTTGACCACCTGCTGCCAACTTTCAGCGGCATTCTAATTCTTAATTCTTAATACGTAATTCCTAATTAACATGAATCGATACATGCTATCAGCCATGCTCACGGCAGGGCTTGCGCTCACAGCGGCGAGCGTCCTTGCGGCAGCGGTAACCGGAACGGTGAGCAACGACGAGGGTAGCCCCATTGCCGGGGCAAGCGTAGGCGTGAGGGGCAGCACCAAAGGCGTGCTGACCGACGCTACGGGCAAGTACAGCATTACGGCGGAGCCAAGCGAGGTGCTGGTGTTCTCCTTTTTGGGCTTTGCCGCAAGGGAGGAGGCCGTGGGCGAGCGGACGTACATCAGCGTGTCGCTGAGCGAGGATTTGCAGCGGATAGACGAGGTGGTAGTGGTGGGCTACGGGGTGATGAAAAAGAGCGACCTGACGAGCTCCATTGCCAGCGTAAAGGGCAGCGACCTGCAAACGATGACCGTGGGCAACGTAGACCAGGCCTTGCAGGGCAAGGTGGCCGGCGTGCAGGTGGTGTATGGCAGCGGCGCCCCGGGCGCAACGCCAAAGGTGCTGATACGCGGCTTCTCCAGCCTCAACCTCAGCACCGACCCGCTCTACGTGGTGGACGGCGTGCCGATGGGCACCAACGCAAACTTTATCAACCCCAGCGAAATTGAGAGCATGGAGGTGCTCAAGGACGCCTCGGCAAGCGCCATCTACGGTAGCCAGGCCTCCAACGGCGTGATAATGATTACCACCAAGCGCGGCGTGGCGGGCAAGCCGGTCTTCAGCGTGGACTTGACCTACGGCGTGCAGCTCGTGCAGCAACCCTACGAAATGACCAACGTGCAGGACTACGTGGCGTACATGAACGCGGCGTACCTCAACGCCGGTCAGCCTGCGCCGTTTGACCCCGCCGAGTACGCCGGTCGGCAGGCAACGGACTGGTGGGGCAGCGCCATGCTCCCCACCACCCCGCAGATGAACTTCAGCTTTGGCGTGCAGGGCGGCAGCGAGGCGCACCGCTACTCCGTGAGCCTCACCTACTACAGGCAGGAGGACTTTTACCGGTACGGCGGCGACGGCTGGGACAAGTTTACCGCGCGCGTAGCCGACGACTTCAAGTTCTCAAAGTACGTCTCCGGCGGCTTTGTGCTCAACCCCCGCCGCGAAACGTGGGGAAACCCCGACAACTGGTCGGACAACCTCCGCATAGACCCCATTACGCCCATCTACCTGCCCGCAGGGGAGCTCGCGGGCAGCGAAAACGAGTACAGCGTATACGGACGCTCGGACCTGAGCTACGTGTGGAATACCGTTGCCAGCAACAAGCGCTACTACTATACCGCCGGATACTACGCCCTTGGCGGCAACACCTACATCGACGTTAAGCCCATATCCGACCTCACGTTTCGCTCGCTCGTAGGCTTTGACTACAAGGCGCAGGAGGGCGACAACTTTGAGCCGGACTTTGTGATAGACGCCGCCCACGAGCACGCCGACTACAACAAGGTGAGCCGCAACCACGACCTCTACACCTCCTACTCGTGGCAAAACACGCTTACCTACCTCAAGACGCTCGGCAAAAACAGCCTGACGGCGATGGTCGGGATGACGATGGATCGCTCTACCGACAAAACGCTGAGCGGATCGCGCGAGCAGCTGCCCAACAACAGCGAAATCCTGCGCGAAATAAGCGCCGGCACCATGAATCCTCAGGTGAGCGGGGGCTACGCCTACCGCTCGCTGCTGTCGTACTTCGGGCGGGCGTCGTACAGCTACGGCCGCCGCTACTTGCTCACGGCAACGCTGCGGCGCGACGGGTCGTCGAAGTTTATGGCGCGCAACAAGTGGGCTACCTTCCCCTCCGCCTCGGCGGCCTGGCAAATATCAAACGAGGAGTTTATGAAGGGGCAAAGCGTTTTCAGCTCGCTCAAGCTGCGGGTGGGGTGGGGACAGGTAGGAAACCAAAACCTGCCCTCGAATGTCTACATATCGGAAATGTACAAAGACTACTACGTCCGCGAAGGTCAGGTGGTCAACACAACCCGCATCAGCACGCTCAAGAACGAAGATATAAGGTGGGAGACGGTGGAGGACGTCAACTTTGGCGTGGACTTTGCCGTGCTCGGCAGCAGGCTGAGCGGATCGGTGGAGTACTACATCAAAAACACGAAGGACATGCTGTTCTCCAAGCCCTACCCGTTCTACAGCGGCTATCCGGGAGGGGCCAACATCTGGTCGAACGTTGGCTCCATGCAGAGCAAGGGCTTTGAGTTTCTGGTGGACTACAAGGAGATGTTGGGCGCTTTTCGCTACGGCGCAACGCTCACCTTCACCACCTTCGCCGTTGCCGCCACCACCCTTGCCGACGGCGCAAAGGTGGTGTACGGCAACAGCGAGCGCACCCGCACCGAAGAGGGCGCAGAGCCGGGATACTACTACGGCTACGTTGCCGACGGCATCTTCCAAAACCAAACGGAGCTCAACGCGCACACCAGCGAAAAGGGCGAATTTTTGCAGCCCAAAGCCCGCGCTGGCGACATCCGCTTTAAGGATGTAAACGGCGACGGCGTGCTCAACGGCGACGACCGCACCAAAATCGGCTCCCCCTGGGCCGATTTCACCGCAGGGCTGACCGTCAGCTTGGGGTACAAGGGCGTTGACCTGCTGGCCAACGTCTACGCCAGCTACGGCAACGAGCTGGTGAACGGCGTAAAGGAAGCCCTCTACAACGGCCAGTACGGGCAAGGCCTTGTGAGCAACATCAACGACCTGGCGTGGCACGGCGAGGGTACGTCGACCGACATCCCCATCCTGTCGCGGGCTGACAACAACGAAAACTTCAGCAAGTTTTCGTCGTTCTACGTGGAAGACGGCTCGTTTCTGCGCCTGAAAAACCTCCAGCTCGGCTACACGCTGCCCCCGCCGCTCGCCGGCAGGCTCCGGCTCGCGAAGCTCCGCCTCTACGTGGCCGGCCAAAACCTGTGGACGCTCACCGGTTTTACGGGTATAGACCCGGAGGTGGGCGGAGATATTCTCAGCTTCGGGTTTTCCGGATGGAGCTACCCGGTGCAAAAGACTTTCCTGGTTGGCGTAAACCTGACTTTTTGATACCCGCTATAAACCATAAAAATCAGAAAAAAAATGAAAGCAATACGATCTGCGCTGATGCTGACGCTGCTACTTTCTGCAGCATTTTCGTGCGAAAAATACGTAGACAACCCTCTGCGGGGTGTACAAACGCTGGATAGCTACTTTCAGACCGGCGAGGAGTGCCAGAGCTTCGTTACCGACCTCTACCAGCGCCTGCTGATTCACGACGGCTGGTGGCCGCTGCAGGCCTCGTTCATTGCCAACGAAATGGCAACCGACGACGCCTGGATGGGCAACACGCAGCAGGCAAGCGGCTACACGGAGATGGCCTTTTACACCATCACGCCTACCAACGTGCAAGTTTTCGGCACCCTGTACCCTGCGCGCTTTGAGAACATCTCCAACTGCAACCACGCCATTACGGGCATTCCGAAAGCGCCTCTCGGCGCAGCCGAAATCTCCAGCTTGGTGGCGCAGGCCAAGTTTTGCCGCGCCTACAACTACCTTGAGCTGGTGTGCAGCTTTGGCGGCGTTCCGCTCGTGCTCGCGCCTATTTCTACCAGCGAAATGACGCTGGAGCGCGCAGGCAAGGACGAGGTTTACGAGCAAATTTTTGCAGACTTGAAAGCGGCGGCGGCGGCGCTGGAGTACCAAACGGCGGCGCAGGCGCAGGGCAAAACCTCAAAAGCCGCCTGCCAGGCGCTGCTGGCGCGCGCATACCTCTTTAGGGGCAACGCCGAAAAGGGCGACTACGAAAACGCATACCGCTACGCCGATTCCGTAATCCGATGCGGCATCTACTCGCTTACCCCCAACTTTTTTGACATCTGGAGCGCGTATGAGGACAAGCACAACGGGCCGGGGTCGATTTTTGAGCTGCAAACCGCCAGCGTGAACGGATACTCCGTCGGCATGGAGCTGAGCACCCTCACCGGCGGGCGCGGCGAAAAGGCTTCGGGATTTCCCAGCGGCAGCGCCGACGACGTAATGGACGGATGGGGCTGGTGCGTCCCTACCTCCGACCTCGAAAACTGCTTCCTATCGGAGGGCGACAGCATCAGGCGGAAAAGCACCATAGCCAAGTACGACGAGCCGGTGTACAGAGACGAGGAGCTCAACCCGCGATACTACTTTGACCCAAGCATCAACAAGTCGCAGCGCGTTATTCGCAAGTACTACATCCCGATCGACGTGCGCCGCAAGCTGATAGACAAGCGGGGCGACGCGCCCCTCAACATCCCCCTGCTGCGCCTTGCCGAAATGTACCTCACCCGCGCCGAAGCCGGATGGTACGCCAATAAACCCGCAGCGGAGATTGCCGCCGACGTAAACATTGTCCGCGAGCGGGCAAAGCTAAACCCCAAAAACGGGCTGACCGGATTTGACCTGCTGTACGCAATTTGGAAAGAGCGCCGCATGGAGCTGGCTTTTGAGGGGTTGCGCCTCTACGACATCCGGCGGCAGGTTGACCCCGCTACGCAAAAAACCGTCATCGAAGGCCTGATGGGGCCTAACGGCTCGTTTGTGAAGTACAACACGCAAACCAGCACCGACGCCGCCGAGCTGGGCAACCTGGTGGAGCGCCAGGATAAGGGTGCGCTGTTTGAGGCGCCAAAAAATCTGCTCTGGCCTATCCCCCAATCCGAAATAGACCGGAGCATGGGCACGGTGAAGCAAAATCCGGGATATAACTAACCCCTTAAACCAGCTACGCTGCTATGAAACCAACAACGCTACTCTCATGCGCCCTTGCGCTGTACCTGCAGGCGGGCTACGCGCAGGTGACCTTAGACCTCGCTAAGCGCTACCAAACCATCGAGGGCTTTGCGGCCTCCGACTGCTGGACGGGGCACTACGTGGGGAAGTACTGGGATGAGGCAACGAAAAATACGATTGCCCGCTACCTCTTTAGCCGCAACCAAAAGGCCGACGGCAGCCCCGAAGGCATTGGGCTGTCTATGTGGAGGGTGAACCTGGGCGCAGGCACGGCGGAGCAGGGCGCCGCCAGCGACATTGCCGACGTTGCGCGGCGCTCGGAGTGCTTCCTCGGCGCCGACGGCAGCTACGACTGGACAAAGCAGGAAGGGCAGCAGTGGCTTATGCGGCAGGCTAAGGAGTACGGGTGCGAGAGCTTTGTCCTCTTTTCCAACTCGCCGCCGGTGTTCTACACCCGCAACGGGAAGGGGTACGCCAACGGCGACGGAAGCGCCAACCTCCAGGCCGACAAGTACGACGACTTTGCCGAGTTTATGGCTACCGTAGCGCAGCACTTCCTCGAGGAGGGCATACCCATCGCGTACATCAGCCCGGTGAACGAGCCGCAGTACGACTGGCAGGAGCCTTCGCAGGAGGGTTCGCCGTGGAGCAACGGCGAAATAAAAAAGCTCGCCGTGGAGCTCAGCAGCGCCATCGCGGCGCGGAAGCTGAGCACAAAAATCCTCCTTGCGGAGGCCGGAGCCTGGGGCGAGCTCTACCAGGGCAGCGGGCGAGCCTCCAACCAGATTTACCAGCTCTTTGACGCCGGGAGCGCAAATTACATCGGCCACCTCGCGGCGCTGGCGCCCGTCGTTGGCGGGCACAGCTACTGGTCGCACAGCAGCGACGCGCAGCTGCGCAGCGTCCGCACCAGCGTGCGAAGCAAGGCGGAGGAGTACGGCCTTGGCGTGTTCCAAACCGAGTGGAGCCTGCTCGGCGACGGATTCCTCGACTACGACAAGGCTTCCTACATGGACATTGCCCTCTACATGGCAAAAATCATCCACAGCGACCTCGCCTTTGCCAACGTTTCCTCGTGGTCGTACTGGACGTCTATGGGCGTGGAGCTGTGGGGGCACAAAAACCGATTTTTGCTGATTGCCTTAGCGCCCGGCGGAAGCGTTTACAACCCCATTACGCAGCCGGGCACGGCTACCGACATGCCCACCCTCTGGGCGCTGGGCAACTACAGCTACTTTATCCGTCCGGGATACCGGCGCATCGACCTGGCCGGCGCCGACAACCTCGGCGGGCTGATGGGAACGGCCTACCTGTCGCCCGACTCTTCGCAAATCGTGGCGGTGTACGTCAACTACGCCGGCGACGACAAGCAGCTCACAACAGCGTTTTTGAACACGTCCGGGCGCATCCCCGCGACCGCAAAAAGCTACGTAACGAGCGCCAGCCACAGCCTGCGCAAGGCGGCAGGGCTGCCCTTTGACGGCTACAGCGCCGCAGCGCCGCTCACGGTGCCTGCGCGGTCGGTCACCACCGCCGTGTACGAGCTGGGGAGCGCTCCCGGCGAAACGCCTACAGGCGTTGGCGCAGCGGAGGCGAGCAAGCTGCGCGCCTACCCCAACCCGGCGGCCGCCTCGCAGAGCGTCACCGTGGAGCTGCCCGGCGCTCCCGCAGGGCGATTCTCGATGTCCATCTACTCCATTGCCGGACAGCTGGTGTACGAAGAAAACAGGGATGCGCCGCCAGGCGCGTCGGCTACGCTCCGCCTCCCGGCACGCTCCGCCTCCGGCGTTTACGTGCTGAAGGCAAAGTGCGGCGAAAAGGTCTACCGGGAAAAGCTTATTGTTACGGCACGCGGAAAATAGCATAATCTTTCTTTTTCTTTTTTTACTAATTTCTAAAATTACCAATTATCATGAAAAAAGTATTTTTTTTATTTGCCGCTGCGGCAATAGCGTGCAGCGCAAGGGCAACCACCTTAGCCACCTTTGAGGTTCCTGCCAACGACTTTTTTAACGCCACCGGAGGCGCCAGCGCGCTACAGGTTGTTGCCAACCCGCTCAAAACGGAGCTGAACAGCACCGACAGCTGCCTGCTCAACACCCGCCCCGAAGGGCAGGGCTGGAACGTGCTCGGCCACCTGTACAGCCTTAGCGGCGACTCTATTGTCATCAGCGAGGCAAACCGCTATCTGCACCTCCTGAGCTATTCGCCCAGCTACGCCGCTTCGGGGAAAATTATTGTGAGAACCTCGGCGGTCGCTACCGTTGACGAAAATGGCAATCTCACGTACGGTGAGGACGGCGACCATCAAATTCAATTTGACGTCACAGATTCATGGAAAGATGTGGTGCTGGACTTGCAAGGCTTCGGAAGCGCCGTGTACGCTATCTACTTCCTTAGCCAGGATTGGGGCGGGACGCCTGCCGGAGGGCGCGCATTTTACTTTGACGAAATTGCGCTGACAAGCTCCCCTGCCCCCCGCGGAGCTATAACCGAAGCCGCCACGCTGGGCGACTTTGAGGCCAACGGCGTAGCGCCGGACTATGCGATAGAAGCCGGCGTGCTGGCCTCGCTACAGGTGGCTGTCAACCCCGACAAGACAGGCATCAACGCCTCCGATTCGGCGCTGCACGCGCGCACGATAAGCGCGGACGGCGACTGGTGGGGCGGCCTCAGGGTTACCCCCGCCAGCGTGCAGGTGAACGAAAGCACCCGATACCTGCACGTAATGATGTACACCAACCTCCCGGTCTACGAGTTCGACCTGTTTTCGTCCAAGGGTGAGCACTGGATGGGTAAGACGGAGGATAACACCCGCTTTAACACGTGGTTTGACCATGTAGTTGACCTCTACTCAAAGGACTTGGAGGGTGCAACCTTAAGCTCTTTCCGCATCTCAACCTGTATGAATGTTTCAGAAAACCAGCGCGACAAGGATTTATACATCGACCAAATTGTGGTAAGCGGCGATTCCGCACCCCGCGCCCCGTCGGTTACCGTATCCATATCGCCCTCCAGCGTCATCGTAACAAAAGGCGATGTGCTGCAATTCACCGCTACCGTAAAGGCCGCATACGGCGCCACCGACAGCGTAGCATGGTCGGTAGCGGGCGGCGCAAGCGCTGCCACCGCCATCACCGCCGACGGGCTGCTCACGGTTGCCGCCGACGAAACGTCCAAAGCGCTTACGGTAACCGCCACCTCAACATACGATAGCGCCGTATACGCCGCCGTAAATCTCCGGCGAGGAGACCCGCTCACCGTGCCGGAGATTGCCGCCTTTGAGGCCGCTGCCAACGACGCTTTTGATGACGTCAACGGCACATGGAGCCCGCTGGAGATTGTGGAAAATCCTGACAAGACCGGTATCAACACCACCGGCAGCTGCATGCTCAACACGCGCACCACCGGCTGGACAGCCGGCGGTCAGCTGCTCAGCGCGCTCGGCGATTTCATTACAGGTGGCGCCGGGCGATACCTCCACGTTATGGTGTACTCGCCCGAGGTAGTCAGCGGGATGTTTTACCTCAGAACTTCCAAGGAAGATAACCAGTGGGCAAACGGCAGCAACGATATTCGCTTTGACTTTCAGCCGGTGTGGAAAGACATTGTGGTAGACTTGCGGAACATTGACGCCGTGTATGGCGTCTACTTTCTGAGCCAGGATTGGGGCGACCCTTCCACAACCCGCTACTTCTACTACGACGAAATGGTGGTGAACGACGACCCCGCGCCCCGCGGCGAAAGCCTCACAACAGCCTCCGGCACGGTGGGAGATTTTGAGGACGGCGGCGCAGCGCTTGCCTACACGGTTGAGGGCAGCGCGCTTGCTACGATCGACGTGGTGGACAACCCCGACAAAACCGGGATTAACGCCACCGGGAAGGCGCTGTACGCCCTGTCGTCCACGAGCGGCGAAAGCTGGGGCGGCGCCAGGGTTAGCCTGGGCAGCGTGCTGGTGAGCAGCGACACCCGATACCTGCACGTGCTGATGAAAACCAACCTGCCGAGCTACGAATTTGACATCTTCCCCATGGCGGGAGAGGGCGGCGAAAAGTATGCAGGCGAAACCGGCACGCCCAACCTCACCACGTGGTTCGACCACGTGGTTGACCTGTACGATGTGGCCGGCGAAAAGAGCTTTGAAGGTAGCGTGCTGATTGCCTTCCGAGTGGTGGTCTACGTCACAAGAGAAGAGCATCAGAGCAAAGACCTGTACCTCGATGAGATCGTGTTCAGCAGCGACCCCACGCCCCGCGCCCCGTCGGTTACCATCAGCGGCATTACGCCCGCCAACCCCAGCGTGGCCAAGGGCGCTACGCTACAGCTCACGGCTAACGTATCAACGACCTACGGCGCCGATTCTACCGTAGCGTGGTCGGTGTCGGGCGGCGTGAACATGACCGGCATCACCGCCGCCGGGCTGCTTTCGGTTGCCGCCGGCGAAACCGCCGCCACGCTCACGGTAACCGCCACCTCGGCGTACGACAACACCCAGAGCGCCTCCACCACCGTTA
>JAIROF010000130.1 GCA_031257655.1 Prevotellaceae bacterium
TTTGACAAATTTACAAAATTTTGCCCTTGCAAAATTTTGTAAATGTCTGGAACAGTGTCAAATGGCACAAACGAGATATGGTCATTTTGACGCTCGCAGAGTGTCAAATGACCTTATCCACGGCGTTCCGCTCCTGTGGAGGAGCTCAATCATTTGTACATCCGAAAAGTTGATGTACTTTTCAAACACGGCTTCGGCTACCTCTTTAACGTCGTGGCAGCTCTCATCCAGCTCCGGGGTGTGGTATTCTATTTTACCGCCCATAAATTCAGCAACAACCGATTTTTCCGTTATTGGGTTGTTTTTGTTATGCTTAAACGAGTGGTACACGGAGGGTATAACGGGGCCGTTTTTCCACGCCTCTACCACGTCAAAGCGCGGGTTAAGCGCAGATTTGTCAAGAATGGCGAGAGAGAAACCGTGCGTAATGTACACGCGCTTCATTAGCCCGAGCTGCATCAGGTCAACTCCTTTTTCATTGGCTAAACCTACGAAGTAGTTCGCCACGGCAATAGCGTTAATGTTCATGACGGATATGAAGTATTGGAGGCTGAGGTATTAAATTATAGCGAATTAAAATCGCTCCAAATGTACACACTTTTTCGGCAAATGTGAACGGCAATCTTTACTAACAAACGTAAAAATGCGCAAATTTGAGATCGTGGCGTTTTTATCTTCCTGTTTTTCAAGCACGAATTATCAGCTATTGGGCGGGCAAACCCCGCCCCTACACGTCAATTCGTAATTTACAGCTCGTAGCGCATCTTTGGGTTGAGGATGTAGCGTCCCCGCGCAATTCTTATAAAGGCGGATTTGCAGTAGGGCGAAATTTTTTGGAGCTCGTTTAGCGCCATGATGCTGTTGATGTAGGTGCGCTTTTTGCGGTATGGCGGGAGTATTTCGTCGGGCATCATGGCGGCCAGCTGCTCGAGCTCGCTCATGTCGAAGGTGCCAACGTTGACGGGGGCGTCTTCGGGATGGCTTTTGTAGGTTCCCCGGACGGGCTGGAGCGCCTCCGTGCTGCGCATGAGGACAATGAGGAAGAAGAGCATGCTGTGCGATCCGGCGCGGAATAGCCGCTGATTGCACTCGTAGGCCAGCTCGCGCGGGCACACTTTTTCCCAGAAGCGGATGAGCGCTTGCTCGCCGGCGAGGGATTCCTGCTTGTGCGCCTGCCGCTTGCCCGTGATGAATCCGGTCAGCAGGTAGTCCAGCGCGAAGCGTTTTTTCTTGTCGGCTTGCAGGGGCGAGGCGTTTCCCGCCAGCAGCTCTGCCGCCAGCTCCTGCTGCCCGTGGTAGAGCGCCAGCATGAGGCCCGACGCGCCGTCGTCGAGCGGGAAGTCCACCCCGTACTTTTGCGCTATCGACATGGCTTTGGGCTTGTTGCCCAGCCGCAGGCTTTTTTCGTACTCCTTTCGGTCGCTGCGCACCTCCTTCATGTAGAGCACCGCCCGCTGGAATTGCAGCTTGGCCAGCGCCTCCACCCAGTCGTACCGGCGGTGGTTTATGGCGTACTGAAAGAGCTGCTTGCGCTCTTTTTTTACCTCTACCTCCTTTTTTTCCGGGTTGAGCGCCAGGGCTTTTATGGTTTCCAGCTGCTCGGCGCTGATGTACTCGTAGCCTAAGTATTTTGCCCGTATTTGCTCGGCCTGCTCGTACTTTCCCTGCTCTTCGAGGCGGCGCGCTTCGCTCAGCCACTCCTCGCGCGAGGATTTCACTTCGCTCACCTGTATGTCGGCCTTGCTCTCCTGCATTTGGAGGAGCTTGAGGGCGGGGTGGTCGGCTCGCTGCTCAAAGATGTAGATGTTTTTGACGGCGCGGGTGATGGCCACGTAGAGCGAGTTGATGTAGAACTTGTACACTTCGGCGTCCTTGTCGTGCTTGTCGCCGGCGCGGTTGTAGCGCAGCTCCTCCTTTCGGAGGTCGTCGAGGGTAACGCCGGCAATGATTTCGCGAAATTCCGCCTCGTGGCTCGATATAAAATCCGTGAGGATGACGTTTTCGTACTCCAGCCCTTTTGCTTCGTGCACGCTAAATATCAGGGGCGTTTTGAAGTGCTGCGCCGCCTTTGCCTTTTGCGCGTTGTTGGGGACAATCACGGCGTACTTGGTGCTGTTTTGCGTGCGGCGGTTGAGCTCGCGCTTCTTTTTTTCGTCGTTGGCGTACAGCAGCACTTCGCCCGCGTCCTGGCTCACGGTGTTGACCAAGTAGCTGCTTTCGCGGTCGATGGAGCCAAAGCGCGCGGTTTTTATTTTGAGCAGCTTGTTGCTCAGCTCCACCACGTTGAGGCTGTTGCGGTAGTTGGTTTGCAGGATGCTTATCCGGCTATCGCGGCTGCTGTCGGCTTCGTAGAAGAAGGTTTTGATTTTGCTCCACGAAAAGAAGTTCGGGTGCACGATTTGGTTGCTGTCGCCGGTAAGGATAAAGCTGGTCTTTTGCTTGAGCGAGGCCAGGATGGCCTTCAGCTGCACGTTGGTGATGTCCTGCACCTCGTCTACCATGATGTAGTCGTAGTAGGGCTGTATTTTCTCCAAGTATTCGTAGCAGAGGATGTTGCTGTCGTAGAGGCGCTCCTCCTTTAGCCAGGCGAGGTACTTGAGGAACAGGGGGTGCAGGCGCTCCCGCTCGGGCGGGGAGAAGATGGACTGCTTAACGCCCAGCGCCAGGTACTCCTCCTGCGAGAGCCATGCCGCGTGCACCGGCGATCCGGAGATGACGCCCTTAAACTCCTCAAACACGCGGTAGGGTTCGTCGATTTTGACGGCCTGCGCGTGCCGCGCAAACCAGCGCTCAAAGCGGCGGAAGTCCACCTCCTGTCCTTCGGGCTTTTGCCACAGGGAGAGGTAGTCTTTGAGCGAAAGGAACTCGGCCTCCTGGTGCTCGTTGTCGTAGCCCGAGGCGTAGTATAGCTTTGCGGCGTTGTCCACGAGGTATTTTGAGAGGGAGATGTAGGCCACGGCGCCGTGGAGCGTTTTGAGCTTTTCGAGCGCCAGCACGGTTTTTCCGCTGCCCGCCGCGCCAACGATGATCATGGGCGGGTAGAGCGCATAGATGGACTGCTGGAGGTCGTCGAACGAAATGAACTTGTTGAGCTGGTGGATAGCCCGGTGCTGCCGGTGGAGGTAGGAGAGGTTGGCGGCGAGGTTGGCGGATTCCTTTTCGGGCGATTCGGCGGCTACAAAGTTGGCCTCGTCGACCGCAGCGCCGCGCAGGAAGCGGCTGTGCGCGTAGCGGTGGTTTTTGATGACCTCCAGCAGCAGGATGTACTTTTTGCCGCCGCAGGCAACAAAATTGAAGAGCAGGCGGTCGCGGATGTCCAACCGCGCGCGGTAGAAGCCCGTGTTGGGCATTTTGCGCACGTCTGCGCTCTTAAAGTCTCCGTCCTGCAGCTGCTGTAGCGTCTTAGGAAATGTTTTTTCAACGTCCCGAATATTCAGGTCGTTCAGGTAGAGGATGTCAAACATTGTAGATTATGATTAAGCGGAACCCTTGCGCTGCGTATTTGTCGTTTTGTTGTTGGGCGCGTGCAGCATCGCTGCCGCAGCAAAGCTACAAAAATATTCGCATTTGCACAACCTGATTCTCAACTCTCAATTCTCAACTCTCAACTCTCAATTCTCAATTCTCAATTCTCAATTCTACGCCGTGCTCCTCTACTGCAATAATATGCTGCGCTCGGCATAGTTTTGTGTAAAAATAGCGCACCAGATGGCGCAGATTTTTTATGGTTTACGCAGCTGAAGAAAGGGCTAAAAGCTGCGCAAATCATAAAAAATCTGCGCCATCTGTGCGCTAAAAAAACAAATCGCAGCTTTCGGCCGAGCGGAGTATCGCGTAGCGGAGCACGGAGGCTTCGCAGAGAGCCGCAGCGCCGCGCCGGCGGCTGCGCAGGGCGATTTAAGCCGCCAACGTTAATTATTCCAAACATCCAATGGGATTAACAAAAGTATCAAGAAAAAAAATCCGTAATGCCAATAAAAATATTCATATTTGTTATGGTTTTTGGGCTATCAGCAAAAAAAGGAAAGCAACACCGCTGCGCTCAACACGATTTTGTAAGAAAATAGCCCGCAGATGGCGTAACGATTTAGCAAGGTTTTCGCAGCCGGAGAGGCAAGGTTTTCGCAGCCGGATTAGCAAGATTTTCGCAGCCGGAGAGGCAGCGCAAATCTGCGCAAACCATAACAATCTGCGCCACCTTCGCGCTAAAAAAAATCTTTCAACCGTGCGCAGCCATAATTCAGCAGTACAAGCTATGAGCAAAACTTCTATACCGGTGCGCATACTCCGCTTTTACGCGGAGGGCTTTCGGAGCATGACCATTGGCAAAACGCTGTGGATGATTATTCTCATCAAGCTGTTCGTCATGTTTGCCATTTTGAAGGCGTTCTTTTTGCCCAGCTTTTTGGGGAAGTTCGGCAGCCCGTCGGACAAGCAGGAGTACGTGGCGGGCGAGCTGGTTGACCGGGCGGCGCCTGCGGAGGAGTGAAAGGCGCAGCACAGGCGCAGCATAGGCGCAGCACAGGTGCGCAAGCTTTCAAAATATTCACCATTTAACGTTTTATGCTTATGATTGACAACATTGACGCTACGCTTATCGGCTGGTCGCGGGCGCAGTTTGCCCTGACGGCCATTTACCACTGGCTTTTTGTGCCGCTAACGTTGGGCCTGGGCATTGTTCAGGCCGTGATGGAAACCATTTACTACCGGACGGGGAATGCGTTTTGGAAGCAAACGGCGCAGTTCTGGATGAAGCTGTTTGGCATCAACTTTGCCATTGGCGTGGCCACGGGGCTGATACTCGAGTTTGAGTTTGGCGCCAACTGGTCGAACTACAGCTGGTTTGTAGGCGACATTTTCGGCGCCCCGCTGGCGGTGGAGGGCATTCTGGCCTTCTTTATGGAGGCCACCTTCATAGCCGTCATGTTTTTTGGGTGGAACAAGGTCAGCCGGGGCTTTCACTTAGCCTCCACGTGGCTGACGGTTTTGGGCGCCACCATTTCGGCGTTCTGGATACTCGTGGCCAACGCCTGGATGCAGCACCCCGTGGGGATGCAGTTCAACCCCGACACCGTGCGCAACGAAATGGTGAGCTTCTGGGAGGTGGCGCTGTCGCCGGTGGCGATAAACAAGTTCTTCCACGCGGTGCTGTCGGGGTGGATTGTCGGCGCAGCCTTTGTGGTGGGCGTGTCCGGCTGGTTTCTGCTGAAAAAGCGGGAAACAACGTTTGCGCTGGCAAGCGTTAAGGTGAGCGCCGTTTTTGGGCTGCTTGCCTGCGCGCTGTCGGCGTGGACGGGCGATGGCTCGGCGCATCAGGTGGCGCAGCGGCAGCCGATGAAGCTCGCCGCCATGGAGGGGCTCTACGAAGGGCAGCGGGGCGCAGGGCTGGTGGGGATAGGCATCCTCAACCCCGATAAGCAGTACAGCGACAGCCAAGACCCGTTCGTCTTCAAGCTGGAGCTGCCCCGCATGCTTTCGTTCTTTGCCGAGCGCGATTTCGACGCCTACGTTCCGGGAATCGCCAACCTCATTGAGGGCGGCTATACGGAAAGAAGCGGCGCAACGGCGCTCTCCGCCCAGGAGAAAATCAGCCGGGGAAAGCTCGCCATCCAAGCGCTGGCCAGCTACCGCGCCGCCGAAAGCGACAGCCTGAAGCGGCAGGCGCGCGCCGCGCTGGACGAAAACTTCCGGTACTTCGGCTACGGGTATATCCGGCGCCCGTCGGACCTAATCCCTCCGGTGGGGCTTACCTTCTACGCCTTCCGCGTGATGGTGCTGCTGGGCGGCTTTCTGCTCCTGCTCTTTGCCGCAGCTGCCTACCTGTCGTACAAAAACCGGTTTGCGTCCAAGCGCTGGCTACAGCGGGTGTGCATCGCCTCCATCTTCCTTGCCATCGCCGCCGGGCAGGCCGGATGGGTGGTGGCCGAGGTGGGGCGCCAGCCCTGGGCTATTCAGGATATCCTCCCAACGTCGGCGGCCATCTCAAAGCTCCCCACGGCCTCCGTAAAGCTGACCTTTTTCATCTTCCTTGCGCTGTTCACCGTTTTGCTGGTCGCAGAAATCAGGATTATGCTGAACGCAATAAAAAAAGGCCCGGAAATGGGAGGGAATTGAGAATTAAGAATTGAGAATTAGGAATTGAGATGCTGCGGGAATACAACATTACATAAATTTTACATTCGGCTTATATCATGGAAGCTACATACATGCTGCTGCAACACTACTGGTGGTTTTTGGTGTCGCTGCTGGGCGCAATGCTCGTATTTTTAATGTTTGTGCAGGGCGGCCAGTCGCTGCTCTTCACCATAGGGAAAACGGAGGTGCAGCAAAAGATGCTGCTCAACTCTACGGGGCGCAAGTGGGAGTTTACGTTTACAACGCTGGTTACGTTTGGCGGCGCGTTTTTTGCCTCGTTTCCGCTGTTCTACTCCACGAGCTTTGGCGGCGCGTACTGGGTGTGGATGCTCATCCTGCTCTGCTTCGTGCTGCAGGCGGTATCCTACGAGTATCAGGCCAAAAAGGGCAACCTGCTGGGCAAGAAAACCTATCAGGTGTTCCTGCTGGTCAACGGCGTGCTTGCGCCGGTGCTCATCGGGACGGCCGTTGGCACGTTCTTCAACGGGGCGGAGTTTGTGGTCAACAAGCAGCAGCTTACCGAAGCGCTCAACCCCGTCATCTCCCGGTGGACAACGCCCTGGCACGGGCTTGAGGCGGCGCTGGTGTGGTGGAACGTGTGCCTCGGGCTGGCGGTGCTCTTCCTTTCGCGCGTGCTGGCGCTGCTCTACTTCGTCAACAACATCAACGACGATGAGGTGCAGCGCAGGTCGCGCCGGCAGCTGCTGTGGGACGCCGCCCTGTTTCTGGCCTTCTTCCTCACGTTTTGCGCGCGCTGGCTGGTGCAGGATGGATTTGCCGTAAACCCCGATACCAAGGAGGTGTTCATGCAGCCCTACAAGTACCTCATCAACCTCGCCGAAATGCCCGCCGTGCTGACGGCGCTGCTGCTGGGCGTGGTGGGCGTGCTGTTTGGCATTGCCAAAACGGCGCTTTGCAGCGCGTGGCGAAAGGGAATATGGTTTGCCGGCGCCGGCGCCGTGCTCACCGTGCTGGCGCTGCTGCTCTGCGCCGGGTGGAACAACACCGCCTACTACCCCTCGCTGGCCAACCTGCAAAGCTCGCTCACCATCGAAAACAGCTGCTCAAGCCTTTTTACGCTCAAAACCATGAGCTACGTCTCCATCCTCATACCCTTTGTGCTCGCCTACATCGCCTACACGTGGCGGGCGCTCGACCTGCACAAGATAAGCAAGCAGGAAATGAAGGAAGGGGAACACCTGTACTAACGGGGGAAATGCCGAGCCGGACGACGGCGGGCGCTGCGGCAGGGCTGCCGCTGCTCTGCTAACCGATAAACGCCCTTATCTCTTTTTCGGCTTTGGCAATGGCTTGCTCCAGCGTGTCGTTGACGATGGTGCGGTCAAACTTTTCGTGGAAGGACAGCTCGTGGCGGGCTTTTGCCACGCGCTCGTCGATCACGTCGGGGTCGTCGGTGTTGCGCTGCACGAGGCGGCGGCGCAGCTCCTCCACAGAGGGGGGCATGATGAATACCAGCAGCGCCCTGTCGCCGAAAATCTTTTTGAGGCTCAAGCCGCCGTGCACGTCCACGTCGAAAAGGACATGCTTTCCGCTGCGCCAAATGCGCTCCGGCTCAGAGGTCAGCGTGCCGTAGAACTTGCCCGGGTACACCTCCTCCCACTCAATGAGGTCGCCGTTGCTTATGCGGGCTTTAAACTCTTCGGGCGAAATGAAGTAGTAGTCTTTGCCGTTGACCTCGCCCGCGCGCGGCGCCCGGCTCGTTGCCGAAATGGAGAACTCCAGCTCCGGCATCAGCTCCAGCAAGCGCTGCACTATCGTGGTTTTTCCCGACCCCGAAGGCGCGGAAAAAATGATGATTTTTCCTGACATGGTTTATAGATTTAGAGGGTTAGGGGGGGTGCGCTAAGCCGCGCCTATAGCACGTTAAGCAGCTGCTCCTTTACTTTTTCCAGCTCGTCTTTCATGTTGATAACGATGCGCTGCATGTCGCCGTCGTTGGCCTTGCTTCCCAGCGTGTTGATTTCGCGCCCCATTTCCTGCGCAATAAACCCGAGCTTTCGCCCTGCGCCGGGCTCCTTGGCCGTTTGCACAAAGTAGGCGCAGTGGCCGCGCAGTCGCGTTTTTTCTTCGGTTACATCGAGCTTTTCCAAGTAGTAAATCAGCTCCTGCTCAAAGCGGTTTGCATCCACCGCGCCGGCGCCAACGGCTTCGTCCAGCGCCTGCCGCAGGCGGGTTTTGACGGATTCGATGCGCGCGCCCTCAAAGGTCTCTACCTGCGCCAGCAGGTCGCCGATGAGGGCTACCCGCTGCAAAATGTCGGCAGCTATCGCGGCGCCCTCCTGCTCGCGAAACAGCGTCAGCTGCTCTACGGCAACATCTATGCAGGCCAGCGCGCAGGCGGCCTCGCTCTCCGAAAGCTCCGCGCCGGAGCTCCCTACCACATCGGGCAGCCGGAGAATGGCGTCCGCCGAAATCGTTTCGCCTATCTCTATCATGAGCGCCTTAAGGCAGGCGTAGTGCGACTTGAACACCTCTACGTTGATGCTCGCCGCAGGCGACACGCCGGAGCTTTCGACGGAAATGAACATCTCTACCTTGCCGCGCTGCAAGGGGGTAAGCCGCCGCCGAAACTCCTGCTCCAGCTCGCGGTACAGCGGCGGGGCCTTGATGATGATATCCAGCTGCCGGCTGTTCACGGAGCGAAGCTCCACCGTAATTTTCTTTTCTTCGTACATGGCTTCGGCTTTACCGTAGCCAGTCATGGAATGGGACATGCTTGTCGGATTTCAGGTAATCTTGTGGTTGTTCTGCAAAAGCGGCATGAATTGCAGCCGCTAATCGGCAAATGTACGCAAAATTCCCAAATTTTCAATCCATTTTTGAGCTGAATGATTGCCGATCATTTTTTTGTCCACGAATTTGCACGAATTTGCACGAATTTTTTTGTCCACGAATTTTTTTGTCCACGAATTTGCGGCTAATTTTTTTTTTGAGGCGCTATGAAAAGATTGTATAGCCAATCCCACTTCTCCCGCCATACCACTGCCATACGGGTTGATAAGATGAGTTGAGTTGACGCATTACAAATGCTTATATTCACGGCTGCCGAATTACAAATTCGGCAGGACGGAGCGGGGCAGGTGCATTAGCAATCACATTCCGTCCCTACGGGACGGGGCGGGTGGGGGACATTCCGTTTTCTACCGACATTTCGTCCCTACGGGACGGGGCGCCGCCAATCCCAAAAATCATTCAAATCCCAAAAATCACAGCTCAGACAATAGCGGCGCAGCGTGGACGCTACGCCATACGGGGGAAAAACGTTAAAAACGTAAGACCATTTCCCCCTCGTTAGGAAACGAGGGGGAGGAAAGGGCGACCTTTGTAGAGACGTGGCATGCCACGTCTCTACAGCGCTTCGCGGTATTAACCATCTTAATCCCATTAATCTCAAAAATCAAAGTTCAGACAATACAGCGCTTCGCGCCATTAACCATTAACCATTAACCATTAACCATTAACCTAATTCACTCGCTGCCCACGGCGATTTGCAGGGTTTTGCTTTCGGGGCCGTCGAGGGAGAGGAAGTAGGTTCCGGGGGTGGTTGGCATGGCGAGGCCTTTCAGGAGCTCGGCCACGTTGCCGGAGCGCACTACGGCGCCCTGGGCGCTGTAGAGGGCGAATGTTTTGTATCGGCGCTCCAGCTCTTCGGCGAGGGAGGGGTATCCCGTGAGGTGCACCACGCCGCGCGGGGCGACGGGGTTGGGGTAGGCCGCTATTTTCGCCTCATCCGGCGAGGGGGCGACGACCGGGGGGGCGTAGGGGCAAACCATGAAGCTCGTCCCGGCGGAATCCCGAAGAAAGGCGTAGAGCGTGTCGGTGATGGCCTCGCCCGTGGGGGACATGTAGTAGAACTTGTCGCTGCTCGGGGTGAGCTTGCCGAAGGTGGTGCTGTACCACTCCGCCTGCACGAACTTGAAGCCGCCGTTGGCGGCGGGGCTGTTGAGGAGCATGACCAGCTTGCCGTACAGCTGAACGCGCGCTATGCTGTCAAAGACGAAGTTCTTTGTGAGGCTCAGGAAGTACGATTTTTCCTTTCCGCTGACGGTGTCGCGGAGCGTGATCAGGCTATCCAGCCGGAGGGCGTAGGGGGCGGGAATCACCGTATCTGCGGGGAAGTTGGTGATGGTGGCGTTTTCCGGCAGCTCGAAGTGCACCTGCACGCTGCTGATGTAGCTGCTGTCGCAGCCTATTACGTAGGTAAAGGCGTCGTCTTGGGGTTCGTAGTGGACGTCGTTGATGAACAGCCCCTTGAGCAGGGGCGGCGCTGCGCTTTCGGCTCCCCACCGGGCGTAGAGGGTGGTGGGCTGCGTCACCTGGTAGGCGGAGAAGTCCCAGGCGTAGAGGTATCCGGTATCCCTGTACCAGCCATCAAACCCGTAGCTTTGCCGCGCGGGGTCGGGCGAGGGCTTGGCTATCCGCGTGTTGTAGGGCGCCGATACCGTTGGGGGGTCGACGCTGCTTCCGCCGCGGCTGTCGAAGGTGACGGTGTAGCGCTCTATCTCCCAGATGGCGTGGAGGAGGGTGAAGCAGCCCGTTTGCCCGTAGACGGTGTTCGCGGTGTAGGCCGTGCCGGAGCGGTCGGGAGCGGTGTTCCATTCGAGGAATTTGTAGCCTTGCCGGGTTGGGGTGGGCAGCGCGCCCACCGGCTTTCCGTAGTCGACGTTTTTGGTTATGCTGCCGCTCGGCACCACTCCGCCGTTGCCGGAGAAGACGAGCGCGTTGGGGTTCATCTCCCAGCGGGCGTAGAGCGCCACGCGGCCGGTGTCGCCATGCTCAATGAAGGCCACGGCGCTGCCGGTAAAGCTCGCATTCCCGTACCAGCCGTCGAAGGTGTAGCCCGGCCTGGCGGGCGCTTTGAGGCTGGTGGTGGGCGTTTCTACCGTGTAGCCGGCGGGGTTTGCCGGATGGTTGGTGGCGTCCGCCATGTTGTGGTACGCTATGGGGTAGGTCAGCATATCCCACTTGGCGTAGAGGGACACGTCGCCGTGGCTGCCGGCGGGGATGCTTGTCACCGCGCTGCCGCCGAAATCGCTGCTGTTGTACCATCCCTCAAACGTGTACCCTTTTCGCGTGGCGGGTTCTACTTCGACGGCGTCGCTCTCTATGGTATAGATGCTGATTTCGGGGACGCTTCCGTCGAGCAAGTTGAAAAAGATGTAGTAGCTCTGGGGCTCCCACTTAACGTAAACCTCCTTATCCCCTGCGTCGCCCTGCAGGATGGCTTCCACCTCTTCATCCGTTTCCACGCCGCCGGACTTGAGGTACCAGCCGACAGGGACGTAGTGGGTTTTCCACTTATCGGGCAATGTGAGGGCAAAGGTTGGGGTTGCCACGCTGAAGCTGTCGCGGTTGTCGGGGTGGTTTACGGGGTTATCCGGGTTGCTGGGGTTGCTGTCGTAGCCCTTGAGGTCGTAGGTGATGCGGTAGAAAATCGTATCCCAGCCGGCGTGGAGGGTGACATTGTCGGAAACGGTGTACTTGGTGGTTTCGACGTACCTCGTGCTGTCGTAGTCGAGGTTGGCGTACCATCCCCCGAAGCGGTAGCCGGTTTTGAGGGGCGCGGGGAGCGTCCCCACGGCGCTGTCGAAGGTTACCTTCTTGCTCATTTCGTTGGGGTCGAGCGTTCCGCCGTTAGCGTTGAATACGATTGTGTACCCGTTGTTTTGCCATCGCGCCCAGAGGGTCGTATCCTTCGTAATCCTGTCCTTGTTGAATATCCAGTAGTCGCCGGTTTGGTCGGCGCCGATAAATTCTGCGCTCTTGGCCCAACCGTTGAACTTGAATCCCGGCCTCACGGGGAGGACGGTTGCCGCGGTGTCGCCGTCGAGCACGTACTGCCGATACTCCCCGAGCTCATGGCCTACGCTGTTGAACGTTACCCTATACACATTTTGCCAGCGCGCCCAGAGGGTGGTATCTCCCGTCGTTCCCTTGGGGATGGCGGTTACCGGCTCGCTGCTGTCGATGGAGTCTGCAAACCAGCCAACGAAGCTGAAGCGGGTGGTATCCCGCACCACGGGCTTCAGCGCGACGTCGTCGTCCGTCACCGTGTAGCGGATTGGGTTGGGGTTATCCGCGATAAGGCTACCCAAGTTTTTGTACGTGATGGTGTAGAAGTTCGTAGTCCAGGTGGCGAAGAGGATCATATCCCCCGTTACGGGGTCTTTGAAGTCCCACGGGGTGAGGCCGTCGCTTGCCTGGTGGTACCACAGGGAGAAGGCGTAGCCGTCTTTTGTGGGGTTGGGCACAGGCCGGGCGACGGTGTCGTTGTACCTTACGCTCTGCGGGGGCACCTCGCTTCCCCCGCTGGTGTTGAAGGAAACGCTGTACAGGTTTGCCTCCCAAACGGCGAACAGGTCAACATCCTGCGCTACCGGCATTCCGGCAAAGTCCCAGCGCGCGCCGCCGCCGTCGTCGTCGTCGTCGTCGTCGTCGGCTTGCCACTCCTTAAGCCAGTGTCCCGTTTTGATGGGGGCGGGCGTAGGGCTGGAGACGGTGTCGCCGTCGGCAACTATGCGGTGGGAGCCGGGGATTTCGGAGCTCTTGCTGCTGTCGAGGTAGAAGCGCACGTCGAAGTACTCCTTCCAGTAGGCCCAGAGGTCAACTTCGCCCGCGCTGCCTTGCGGGATGCTGTCTACGCGGCTGCCGTTTTCCTCCGCGTTGTACCAGCCCGCAAACTTGTGGTCGGCCTTTGTCGCGTCGCTCAGGACAACGGCAGCGGTTACGTTGTATACGGTATCGTTGCTGTGCGCGGCGCCCTCCGTGCCGTGGTAGGTGATGGCGTAGGAAATGGCGTCCCACCGGGCGTGGAGGGTGGTGTCATGCGTTATGAGGTCGGCGGCGAAGTCCCAGGCGGGGTCGGCGAAATTTTCGCTGTCGTACCATCCGGCCAGGTTGTAGCCCTTTCGCTCCGGCGCCGGCGTTGGCGTGGAGGCGGTATGGCCGTGGTTCACGGTTTGCGGTTCAACGCCGCTGCCGCCGCCGTGCAGGTCGAAGCTCACCGTGTAGCGGTGGATATCCCACCGCGCGGAGAGGGTAACGTTCTGCGTTACCCTGTCGAGGTTGAACGTCCAGCGGTTCGCCTCGTCGAAGGCTCCATTTTTGTACCAGCCGCCAAAGTCGTGCCCCACGCTATCGGGGTTGGCGGGCGGGGATACGGTATTGCCGTAGGTTACCCGCTCGGCGGCGAAGAGGACGCCGGGGGCGGTCTCGAACGTCACGGTAAAGGTGTCGATAACCCACAGGGCGTGGAGGTCGAGGTTGCCGGTCAGCCTGTAAACGGTACTGTTGTTGTACGGGGTACCCGCGCCGTTGGGCTGGGTGTACCAGCCGGAGAAGGTGTAGCCTGTCCGCGTGGGGGCGGGCAGCGGGCTATTCGGCGCAGTACCCACCGGCGCGTTGTAGGTAACCTCTTTGGTGGAGGGGCTTACCGACACGCCTGCCCCGTCGAATACGAGCAGGTACTTGTCCGCCGTCCACCTGGCGTAGAGGTCAACGCGTCCGGTGTCGCCCTGCGCAATGAAGAGCACGGGGGTGGCTAAGCTCGCCTCCCTGTACCAGCCGCCAAAGGCGTAGCCCGTTTTGGAGAGCGCGGGCAGGGTGTAGGTGGAGCTTTCCACCGTGTATTCGGTGCGCCTGCTGTAGCTGTTTGCGCCCTGGTCGTTGTAGTAAGCTACGGCGTACTTCACCGTATCCCACCTGGCGTAGACGGTAACGTTGCCCGTGCTGCCCCGGTTGATGGCGCTCACCTTGCTGCCGGAGGCAAAGTCCGGCTTGCTGTACCAGCCCTCAAACGCGTACCCCTTTCGCGTGGCGGGACGCAGCGAGATGTTTGCCGATTCTACGGTGTACTGCGGCGGGTTTTGCGCGTGGTTTACGCCGCCGTTTGTTACGTAGGTGATGCTGTACTTTACGGTATCCCACTGCGCGTAGAGGTAGATGGAGTCGCTGTTTCTCCCCTTGGCGTAGCCGCTCAGGTTGGCCTGGGTGATGGCGGTTACCGGGGCGCCGCTGCCGGACGGCGCGGTATCCCAGCCGGCGAGGGCGTACCCCGGCCGCGTGGGGGCGTATCCGGGTCGGGTGGCGCTGGGCGGGGCGATGGGCAGCTGGGATACCACAAAGCTGTCGAGCCGCGTGGATGCGCCGCTGCCCTGGCGCAGGTTGTAGCGGAGGTAGTAGGTGGTGGTATCCCACCGGGCGTGGAGGACGATGTTTTGCGTCAGGCGGTAAACGGTGTCCTTGGCGTACAGCTTGCCGCCGTCGGCGTGCCACCATCCGGCAAAGGCGTATCCCAAGCGCTTGAGCGACGGCGAGGTGGCGGTATCGGGCAGCGCGCCTACGGCGTTGCCGTAGGCGACCGTCGTGCCCGCAGGGCTTACCGACACGCCCATGCCGTCGAATACGAGCACGTACGTGTTGGGCGTCCACGTGGCGTAGAGGGCATGGCGCCCGGTGTCGCCCTGCGCAATGAAGCTCACGAGGGCGCTGTCGGTGGGGGCGCCAATGGGGTCGGGCTTTTCGTACCAGCCGCCAAAGGCGTATCCCGCCCTGGCTATCGGCTGGAGGGCTACGGTGGGCGTTTCTACCGTGTACGTCGCGGGGTTTGCCGGATTCCCCGCGATGCCCGCACCCCCGCGCAGATCGTAGGCGATGGCGTAGCTCACTATATTCCACTTGGCGTAGAGGGTGGTATCGCCCGTGCTGCCGCGCCGGATGGTATCCACCGCGTAGCTGTTGTCGGCAGGGGGCAGCGCGCTGTACCAGCCGCCAAACGTGTAGCCCTTTCGCACGGCGGAATCCAGCGCAATGTCCTCCGATTCTACGGTGTACTGCGGCGGGTTGGCGGCGCTGTTTACGCCGCCGTTTGTCGCGTAGGTGATGCTATACTTTACGGTATCCCACTGCGCGTAGAGGTAGATGGAGTCCTTGTCTTTCCCTCCGGCGTAGCTGCTCAGGTTGGCCTGGGTGATGGCGGTTACCGGAGCGCCGTTGCCGGCCGGCGCGGTATCCCAGCGGGCGAGGGTGTACCCCCGCTTGGCGGGGTCGCGCAGGCTGATGGGCAGCTGGGTTACCACGAAGCTGTCGGGGTTGGCGGGCGGGTTGGCTTCGCCCGGGC
>JAIROF010000127.1 GCA_031257655.1 Prevotellaceae bacterium
GGCGCGTAGCTGCTTGCGTACTGTGTGGGTGCAAACGAGTAGCGTGTTCACCAAAACTTAGCGCCTCGTGCGTGAACACCTCTGCGTGTGCCCCCAAATTTTGTATTTTAAATTCTGCATTCTGCATCGCTATAATTATATGCTATATTTCATACGTATGGGCGGGCAACCCCTGCCCCTACGAGTACCCATCATCACCCATTCTACATTCTACATTTTACATTCTACATTCTACATTCTACATTCTACATTTTGCATTTTCAAAATTTTCCTCAAAGGTGAAAAAGGAAGTTGAGTAATCCAAATTCACAGCCAAGGTTTTGGCAGTATTTACGTTAATCACCTTTGCTATTCAGATTTATTAACGTGTGTTGAGCGTATAGCATTGGTTCAAGACGCTAACATTTCTTTCCCCTGCTTATCTGTCTCGTTTAGCAGCTTACCACTTTTCGGTTTTGTCCACATACAAGCATTGCCTTGTACGTAGCTTTTCGAACGACTGCATATCTATCGCTAACTGCTTCATGATGTATACTCTTACTTATTAGTTATTAGTTATTAGTTATTAGTTATTAGTTATTAGTTGTTGGTTGTTAGTTGTTGGTTTTAGTTTTTAGTTCTTAGTTTTTAGTTCTTAGTTTTTAGTTCTTAGTTCCATTCGGCATCCGGGTTGGCTTCCCGAAAAGGCTATGCCGAGAAGGAGTACCTTGTCGAGGTACTTGTTGTAGTAGCGCCGTTGGTGTATCTGCTCCATTGCCTCGTCGAGCAGGGTTTCGATTGGTTTTTCGCCGGAGAATTTCACCTCGGCGACCACGGTCAAGCCGGGCTGCTCCCACACCGTGTCCGAACGTCCGAGGTTGTTGTGCTCTTCGGCCCGCACCTTGAATCCGAGCAGCCGCATCCATAGCAGCATTAGCGAATGGTAGTAATGCCCGCTCGGTATGTGCTGATCGTAGGGAATGGCGGCGATCATGACCTCAAGGCTGTGCGCAAAGCCGGGCGCATCGCAGCCGGCTATTTGCCGCTGCATTATTTTGCGCAGGTTATCGATGTAGCGAGCGTCGGGATACTGACCGTAGGCCTTCAGCAGGTGCGCCAGCAAGGATTTGTTCACCTCCATGTTGGGAACGCCGAGCGTATACTCAACGGGGCCTTCAGGCGTCAGCTCCATGCGCTTAATGGTGAGATAGCCCGTTTGGAACAGCAAAGGCACGTCGCTGATATCTGCCGGATCATACTCCTTGAATATGCTTTTATCTACAACAAGCGGATCCAGCACCGTATTCGCAGCATCGCGACGTTGAATGATATCCATCAAAAAAGTAGGCGTGCTGGTGCTAAACCAGTAGTTGTCGAACTCCTGGGCTTGAAAGAAGTTCATTGTCGAAAACGGATTGTAGATCGCCGTTTTCCCGTCCCAAGTGTAACCGTTGTACCAGTAGCGGATTTTTTCCAGCAAATCGGCCCTTGTCACGCCAAAATATTCGGCAGCGCTGTCGATATACTCCGAAAAATTACTTTCGAGCTCTTCCTGCGTATAGCCGCATATCGTGGCATATTCCTTGCGCAAGGTAATATCCTGCGGATTGTTTAACGCCGAAAAAATCGACAGCCCCGAAAATTTCGACACGCCCGTAAGAAAAACCAAATGCAGATACTTATCCGCGCCTTTCATCACCTGATAAAAGTCGTGCACTGCTGTCTGAAAAGCTTTCAACTCCGTATCGACGATATGAGCGGTCACCGGCTTGTCGTATTCGTCAATCAGCACGACTACGTTTTTGCCGAATTTTTTCTGCAATGCTTCTACCAAATCGCCAAAGCAATCGACCGCAGATTTTGCTTCCAAGGTAATCTGATAATTTTTAGCAATCTTGTTCAAGTGAAAGACTAAGCTGTCCTCCATTTTTTCCAATGTCGAATGGTTTACCATCGTCCAGTCTATTGTGATGACCGGATATTCCTCCCATTTCCACTTGTCGTAAATGTAAAGACCCTCGAACAGCTCTTTTTTTCCATTGAATATGGCTTCAAGAGTGCTTACCAGCAACGATTTTCCAAACCGGCGAGGGCGTGACAGGGAGTAAACGCTGCCGCCGGTAATCATCCGGTAGATGGCTTCGGTTTTGTCCACGTACAAGCATTGCCTTGTACGTAGCTTTTCGAACGACTGCATATCTATCGCTAGCTGCTTCATGATGTATACATTTTTGGGCTGTTTTACAGCCATAAAATCTCCTACAAAGATAATCATTTGTTATACTCCGCACGGTCGAAAATTGGGATTTGTTTTTTTAGCGCGCAGATGGCGCAGGTTTTAGTGGGTTACAGCGCTTTGAGTCATTTGGCTGCGCCGAGCTCCGCTACGCTCCGGTTCTCCAGCTACGTAAATCATTAGCATCTGCGGCATCTACCGCGCTATTTCGTCCGTTTTGGCTACAAGGCGCACAAATTTTCTTTGCTTGCGTACTTTTTTATTCGGGCATAAAAAAAGCGCAAGGTAGGAAATAGAAGGCCTGTTTTTCAGCCCTCGTCTTCAACCTCACAGTTAGGTCGCCTTAGTTTCCGCGCTCCGAGAGGAACTTAATGCGCACCAGCCGGATTTCGGTTTCGGTAAAGTCGTCGTTGCCGAGCGTCGAGATGGCCTCCTGAACGGAATCGCTCTGCGCTTCGGTGCAGAAGTAGTCGATGATTTCGTTATGCTTTTCTTCGTCCACGTGCTGCTGCACGTAGTAGGCGATGTCGAGCTTAGTGCCGGAGCCTACAATGGTTTCGATTTCGGAGATGAGGTCGTTGAGCCTCAAATTTTTTGCGGCGGCAATATCCTCCAGGTCCATTTTGCGGTCGATGTTTCGGATGATGAAGAGCTTGTTTGTGCACTTCTTGGGCGAAGATTTCACCACCATGTCCTGCGGGCGCTCAATATCATTATCCTGCACATACTTGGCGATGAGCTCCACGAAGGGCTTCCCGAATTTTTGCGCTTTTCCGGTGCCCACCCCCTGACAGGTTTGCAGCTCTTCTGTGGTAACAGGGTAGAGGATGGCCATGTCGCGGAGCGAAGTTTCGGGGAATATCACGAATGGTGGCAGGGCATGCCGCTTCGCTTCGGCCATCAGGAGGCTTTTGAGCTGGGCAAAGAGCGTTTCGTCGCCACCGCCGGCCGCCGCTTTTCCGGCCAGGCCAACGGCGCCCGTATCATCGTCGTCGTAGTCGGCGTACTCGTGGTTTTCGACCAGCATGATGGAGTGGGGCTTTTCGAGGAAGCGCCGCCCCTTATCGGTCAGCATGAGCAGGCCGTACTGCTCAATATCTTTTTTGAGGAGGCGGTGGATGAGGCATTGCCGGATAATGGCGTCCCAAAATCGGTCGCTTTTCTCCTCTCCCTCGCCAAACAGCTCGAGCTCGTTGTGGTTGTAGGATTTTATGAGCGACGTTGTTTCGCCGCGAATGACGTTAATCACGTGGTCGGTTTTGAACTTTTCGCGCAGCGCCAGGATGGTTTCCAGCGCCAGCATCACGTAGTCTTTTCCTTCGAACTTGATTTTTACGTTGAGGCAGTTGTCGCAGCTTCCGCAGTTTTCCCCCTCGTAGGTTTCGCCAAAGTAGTGCAGCAGGAGCTTTCGGCGGCACACCGACGATTCGGCGTAGGCCATTGTTTCCATCAGCAGCTGCCGCCCTATTTCCTGCTCGTTTATCGGCTTTCCCTGCATAAATTTTTCGAGCCGCTGCACGTCCTTGTAGCTGTAGAAGGCAATGCACTGCCCCTCGCCGTGGTCGCGTCCGGCGCGCCCCGTTTCCTGGTAGTACCCTTCGAGGCTTTTGGGCACGTCGTAGTGGATGACGAATCGCACGTCGGGCTTGTCTATGCCCATGCCGAAGGCGATGGTTGCCACGATAACGTCCACCTCCTCCATGAGGAACTTATCCTGGTTTGCCGAGCGCACGGCAGCCTCCATGCCGGCGTGGTAGGGCAGGGCTTTGATGCCGTTGAGCGCGAGCGTTTCGGCCAGCTCCTCCACGCGCTTCCGGCTCAGGCAGTATATGATGCCGCTTTTGCCCGGGCGCAGCTTGATGTACTTGATGATTTCCTTCACCACGTTTACCTTTTGGCGCACCTCGTAGTAGAGGTTGGGGCGGTTGAAGGAGGACTTGAAAACGGTGGCGTTGAGCATTCCCAGATTTTTTTGGATGTCGTGCTGCACCTTTGGCGTAGCGGTGGCGGTGAGGGCAATGATGGGCGCCACGCCCAGCGCGCTTACGGTGGCGCGGATGCGCCGGTACTCCGGGCGGAAGTCGTGCCCCCACTCCGAGATGCAGTGCGCCTCGTCGATGGCGTAGAAGGAAATTTTCACCTGCCTCAAGAACGCCACGTTTTCTTCTTTCATGAGCGATTCGGGCGCCACGTAGAGCATTTTTGTTTTTCCGGCCAGCACGTCGTCCTTTACCTGCTGAATGGCGGCGCGGTTGAGCGACGAGTTGAGGAAGTGCGCAACGCCCTCTTCGAGCACAAAGCTGCGCATGTTGTCCACCTGGTTTTTCATTAGGGCAATAAGCGGCGAAATGATAATCGCGGCGCCCTCCATGATGAGCGCGGGCAGCTGGTAGCAGAGCGATTTGCCGGCGCCTGTGGGCATCAGGACAAACGTATCCTTCCCGCTAAGGACGTTGCGAATGATGGCCTCCTGGTGGCCGATAAATTTGCTAAACCCAAAGAATTTCTTCAGGTTTTCACGGAGAAATATGTCGTCAGGGTAAATCATGACAAATATGTAGATAGCAAAAGTAAAAATAAATTTTGAAAACAAAGATATAATTTTTTTCTTCATACGCTAACTTTTTGCAGAATTTTAATGTTTTGCAGCGCGATTTCATTTCGCTAATTTTCAGATTTAGAAGGCATTTGCCGCCCCAACAGGGCGCTAACGTTCTCTATAGGCGCGCACAAGCTTTATGCAGTATTAAATTGCCTGTTTAGCGCTATAAAGTTGCCTTAAGCTTAAATTTTTACAGTAATCATCCAACGAAAACAAATTTTTCTGCAAAGCTAACTTCATCGGGCCCCCCCCCGAAAGGTGGCGCCCGAAAAATAAAAAAACAACATTACACTTAGTAAACGCATTTTTACTATCTTTGTTGCGCAAAAAAAATACTCGGTTTATGCGTTTATCTGGCGAGGGATTGGTAAAAAAATACGGCAGCCGCACGGTTGTCAAGAGCGTTTCCGTCGAAATTTTTCAAGGCGAAATAGTTGGCTTGCTGGGCCCCAATGGCGCCGGCAAAACCACCACTTTTTACATGATAGCCGGGCTGGTAAAGCCTAACGCCGGCCGCATTTTTTTGGACAACAGCGAGCTCACGCGGCTGCCCGTTTACAAGCGCGCGCAGATGGGCGTAGGCTACCTGTCGCAGGAGGCCTCGGTCTTTCGCACGCTCAGCGTAGAAAACAACATCAAGGCGGTGCTCGAAATGACCAAGCAGAGCAAAGCCGAGCAGCGCGAGCGCGTAGAATCGCTCATCGAAGAGTTTGGGCTGCAAAAGGTGCGCAAAAACCTGGGCATTCACCTGTCGGGAGGCGAGCGCAGGCGAACGGAAATTGCCCGCGCGCTGGCCGTCAACCCCAAGTTTGTGCTGCTCGACGAGCCCTTCGCCGGCGTCGACCCCATCGCGGTGGCCGACATCCAGAGCATCGTGGCAAAGCTCAAGCAGAAAAATATCGGCATCATCATCACCGACCACAACGTGCACGAAACGCTCTCCATCACCGACCGGGCCTACCTGCTCTACGACGGCGGCATACTCATGCACGGCACCTCCGAGGAGCTGGCCAACGACCCCGATGTGCGAAAAAAATACTTGGGCGAAGATTTTGAGCTGCGAAAATAGCATTTGGGTTCTTAATAATATATTTTATCACATTACCGTCAATTCCTTCTATACATGGTTAGCCGTAGATTATTGCGCATTAAAATCCTAAAAGAGGTTTATAGCTTTCTGACCGCCCAAAACACTTCCTGCGAAGCTGCGAACAAAACGCTGAGCTACAGCATTCGCAAAACATACGACCTGTACCACCTCCTCATGCAGCTGGTGGTAGAAATCAGCGACTACGCCGTGCAGCAAATAGAGCTCGGCAAGCAGAAGAACTTCCCAACCCCCCAGGAGCTAAACCCCAACACCAAGTTTATCGACAACGAATTTATTGCGCTCCTGCGCAGCAATCTCCCCCTGAAGCGCTACTGCGAAAAGCAGCGGCTGACGTGGGGAGCCAACCCCGAAGTCGTAAAAAAGCTGCTGGCCTCGCTCTACGCCGCCGAATTTTTCCGGCAGTACATGGACGACCCCGTACGCTCGTTTGTGGAGGACAAGTACCTGGTCATACAGCTCTACTGCGACCTGCTCGAAGACTTTGAACCCCTGCTGGTGGCGCTCGAAGACCAAAATATTTACTGGGTAGACGACGTGGAATTTGTGATAAGCCAAATCATCAAAACCTTCCGGCAATTCCGCCAGGGGCAGGAGGCCGAAACACCCCTGCCGCCGCTCTTCTCAAAGCAAGACGACGAAATCTTTGCCGAACGGGTGCTCTCACGCGCCCTCACCAACAGCGCCGCCTACCGAAACCTCATCGACAAGCATACAAAAAACTGGGATGTGGAGCGCGTCGCCTTCATGGACACCGTCATCATGGTCACCGCCATGGCCGAGCTGATGGAGTTCCCGGATATTCCCATCAACGTATCGCTCAACGAATACATAGAAATAGCCAAGTACTACAGCACCCCCAACAGCAGCGTATTCATCAACGGCGTGCTCGACAGAATTGTTGACGAGCTGAAGCAGGAAAAAATGCTGACCAAAGAGGGGTGAAAAACTTGCATGAAAATAATCTTTTGCTAACTTTGTACCCAATTTTTTTATACCATTTTTTAGTACCAATTTTTTTTCGTTCATCAAAAAGCAACCAGACTAATGAATTTTATCCTTTTAGACGCTGCCGAAGCCGGAGCGCAGCAGCCGCAGGGAATGGGCGGCAGCATGACGTGGATTATGCTTATCGCCATTTTTGTGGTGATGTATTTCTTTATGATTCGTCCGCAGCAAAAGCGGCAAAAAGAGCTGCGCAAGTTCCGCGAAAGCCTCCAAAAAGGCGACAAGGTCGTAACGGTAGGCGGCATCTACGGCACCATTTCCGAAATTAAGGACAGCTACGTACTCATTGAGGTGGATGGCAACGTGCGCATACGCTTCGATAAGTCAAGCGTGCTGAAAGACTCCTCCGACCTCGTTCAGGCCAAGTAGCGGCGCTCGGCTCGCAGCCGTAGCGCGCGCTGCACGCTAACGATAAGCAGCACGTATAACCGAATGCCACGCCTCCGCGCGCTGCCCCCCGCTCTTGCGCGGCATGCTTGTACTCAAACTACCGGGTAATGGACAAAAACCTCCCCTTGCCTCAAACGTTGCTGGGCGCACACCGCCTGCTCAAGCGGGATAAGCGGCTGCTTATCTTTGGTTTTTTCTTGCTTACCTCCACCACCCTGTGGATGCTCAACAAGCTGTCGCACACCTACACCACCGAAATCGCTGCAAAAATATCGCTGATTGAGGGTCGGCACGTAGGCGTTATGCTTACCGGCGGCAAGGTGAGCACGGTGCGCCTGCGCGTCCGCGCAAGCGGGTACGACATTATGCAGTACCTGCTGTTCAGCTCCAAAACCTTTAAGGTAGACCTCGGCCTGCTGCGCTACTTTGAGGTGGAGGCCGGAAAATCGGCGCTGCCCGTGGGGCAAATCCGCAACGTAATGGCGCAGCAGCTCAACCCCAGCTTCGACCTGCAGGCCATCGCCCCCGATTCCATCTACTTTCAGCTATCGCCGGTGGCCAGCAAAAAGGTGCCGATAAGGGTGGACTGCCGCGTAGAATACCTCCCGCAGTACATGCAGCAAGGCGACCCGGCGCTGGAGCCGGACAGCCTAATCGTGAGCGGCCCCCAGAAGGTGGTAGACGCCATCGACGAAATCACCACAGAGCCGGTGAAAAAGGAAAAAGTAATCAACAACTTTTCGGGAAAAGCTTCGCTAAAAACGCCTCCTCAAACCTTTTTATCGCACGAAAAGGTATCGTACAAGATCAGCGTGCAGCGCGTTACTCAAATAACGCGGGAGCTGCCCATCCACCTCGTCGGCGCCCCCGATTCGCTCCACGTAGAGCTGATTCCGGCAAGCGCACAGGTGGCCATCTCCGTCGCCACGGAGGAGTACCACCGCCTCAAGCAGGACGAGCAGTACCTTACGGCATACTACACCGAGCTGCGCCAGAGCATTTCGGGGCAAGTGCGCGTCAACCTCAGCAAACCGCCCGACTACGTCCTCTCTACCTCCATCAAGCCGGCCTTTGTAACCCTTATCGTAAAGCAAAAGCCATGATGCGTATAGGCGTAACCGGCGGCATCGGCAGCGGAAAAACGACCATTTGCAGGGCGTTGGAAAATTTGGGCATACCCGTTTTTTACGCCGACAAAGAGGTGAAAAACATGTACGAGGACGACGCCGAAGTGCAGGCCATGCTCGCCCGCACCTTTGGAGAAGCCGTGTACCGCAACGGCAAGCCGGACAGGCAGCTGCTGGCGCAGAAAGCGTTTGGCAGCCCCGCCGCGCTGGCGGCCCTCAACGCCATAGCCCACCCCGCCGTAGCAAAACGATTTGACACGTGGGCGGCGCAGCAGCGCGCGCCCTGCGTAGCTCAGGAGGCCGCCCTGATATTTGAAAGCGGCGCACACCGGCAGCTCGACAAGGTGATCACCGTGAGCGCCCCGCAAGCGCTGCGGATACAGCGGGTGATGCTGCGGGACGGATGCACGCGCAGCGAAGTCCTTCGCCGCATGGAGCACCAGCTGAGCGACGCCGCGCGCGCCGAGCGAGCCGACTTCTGCATTGTAAACGACGACGCAACGCCGCTGCTGCCGCAAATCTTGGAAATCTTAAGCATTTTGAGCCGAGCGTAGCGAGCACGCAGGCGCCTTTAGCAATACGAAATAAATAAATTACTATGGATTTTGTCCGTAGAACATGCATATCAATAGGAATGATGAGACAACACCCTCCCCAACCCCGTAGCGGGTTGAACCCCTGCGGAGTTCCGAGTAGGGGCGGGGCTACATAATTGCTACGGATATGAAAACCCTAAAGGGTTATTTCTGCTACAAGCTATTTATTTCGCATCCCTAAATAAAAAAAACCACAACATCATGGCAAAATACGGAAAATGGATTAGCGGCGCCATTGGCTGGTGGCTATTAGGCCCCATAGGAGGCATTGTAGGCTTTGCCTTAGGGACGCTGTTTGACGCAACGAACAGCCGCACATCGAAGCCTCAGCCCGCCGAGGCAACGCATCGCGACGGGTTTACCGTGAGCCTGCTCGTGCTCATGGCGGCGGTGCTCAAAGCCGACGGTAAGGTCATGCAGTCGGAGCTGGACTACGTCAAGAAATTTCTTGTGCAGCGCTTCGGCGCAGCCGCTGCCGGAAGGCACCTGCTCTTCCTGCGCAACGTGCTGCAGCAGCCCCTCCCGCTCTACGACGTGTGCGGACAGATACGCTCCAACCTCAACCTCTCGGCTCGCCTTGAGCTGCTCCACCTCCTGTTTGGCATTGCCGCCGCCGACGGCGAAATAAACCTCAGCGAGCGAAATATCATCAAGCGCATTGCGGAGCATATCGGCATTTCGGCAGCCGACTACAGCTCGGTAAGCGCCATGTTTGCCACCGTCGACAAGAGCTGGGCCTACAAGGTGCTGGAGGTGGAGCGATCTGCTACCGACGATGAGGTCAAAAAAGCCTACCGCCGCATGGCCATAAAGCACCACCCCGACAAGGTGGCACAAATGGGCGAAGACGTACAGCGCGCCGCTACCGAAAAATTCCGCAAGGTGCGGGAGGCATACGAGTTCATCAAAAAAGAAAGAGCGATGAGCTGAAAACCCCAGCCAAAACCAACACACACAAAAAAAAAGAAGAAGAACCAACAACAACAAACGCACATGAACTTTATCGAAGAGCTGACATGGCGCGGCATGATACACGATATGACGCCGGGCGTAGAAGATTTGCTGAAAAAAGAAGTCGCTACGGCATACGTAGGGATAGACCCCACCGCCGATTCGCTGCACATAGGGCATTTGGTGGGCATTATGATGCTCAAGCATTTTCAGCGCTGCGGGCACAAGCCCATCGTGCTGGTGGGCGGCGCCACCGGCATGATTGGCGACCCAAGCGGCAAATCGCAGGAGCGAAACCTGCTCGACGAGCAAACGCTGCGCCGCAACCAGGAGGGCATCAAAAAGCATCTCGCCAAGCTGCTGAACTTTGAAGGCAACCTGCCCACCACCGCCGAAATGGTGAACAACTACGACTGGATGAAGCCCATGTCGTTTCTTGAGTTTATCCGCGATGTGGGCAAGCACATTACCGTGAACTACATGATGAGCAAAGATTCGGTAAAAAAGCGGCTGAACGGCGAAGCGGCAGACGGCATGTCGTTCACCGAATTTACCTACCAGCTGGTGCAGGGCTACGATTTTTTGCACCTCTACCAGGCCAAGCGGTGCCGGCTGCAAATGGGCGGCAGCGACCAGTGGGGCAACATCACCACCGGCGCCGAGCTCGTACGCCGCAAAACCGGCGGCGAGGCCTTTGCCCTCACCTGCCCCCTCATCACCAAAGCCGACGGGAGCAAGTTCGGCAAAACCGAAGGCGGCAACGTTTGGCTCGACGCCCGCTACACGTCGCCCTACAAGTTCTACCAGTTCTGGCTCAACGTGAGCGACGCCGACGCCGAAAAGTACATCAAAATTTTTACCGTGCTGGATAAAAACGCCGTAGAAAAGCTGGTAGCCGAGCAGACCGCCGCGCCCCACCTGCGCCCGCTGCAAAAGGCGCTGGCAAAGGAGGTTACCTGCATGGTGCACTCGGAGGAGGAGTACCGCAAGGCGCTGGAGGCGTCGGACGTTTTGTTCGGCAGCGCCACCTCCGACATCCTGAAAAAGGTGGACGAATCCACATTCCTTTCCATGTTTGAGGGCGTGCCGACGTTTACCGTTGGCCGGGAAAAGCTGCCCCTCAAAGCCGCAGACCTGCTGGCCGTAGAAGCGCAGGTCTTTGCCTCAAAGGGCGAATTTCGCAAGCTGGTGCAGGGTGGAGGCCTGAGCATCAACAAGGAAAAAGTAGGCGACGCGGAAACCATCATCTCGCCCGACATGCTGCTCAACGGGCAATACCTGCTGGTGCAAAAAGGTAAAAAAAATTACTTTATCGTAAAAATCCGGGAGCATTAGCCAAATGTTGCCGGTTGGTAGCGAAATTCAAGATTAGGTATTACCAGGCATGCAAATTTACCAATTTCCCCACACCCCTGCGGAGAGCGCTCTGGCTGCGACGACCGGTTTTTTCGACGGCGTGCACTGCGGCCACGCAGCCGTGCTGTCCATGCTCAAGCGCGTAGCGCTGGCCGAGGGGCTTCCCTCGTGCGTGGTTACCTACGACCCGCACCCGCGCATAGTGCTGGGCAAAGATAGCGGCTTACGCTTGCTTTGCAGCAACGAAGAAAAGCAGCGGCTGCTCGCCGCGCACGGCATAGGCTACCTGGTGGTCATTCCTTTTACCCAAACGCTTGCCGACATGCAGCCCGACAGGTTTTTTGAGGAATACCTCGTAAAGGCGCTGCGCGTAAAGGCGCTGACGGTTGGGTTTGACCATAACATAGGCAAAAATGCCCTTGGCGACTTTGAAAAGATACTACAGCTGGGCCAAAAACACCATGTTCCGGTGCACCAGGTGCACCCCTACGCGCAAAATACGGTTACGGTGAGCGCTACAAAGATACGCAGCGCGCTACAGGATGGCCATATAGCTACCGCCAACAACATGCTGGGCTACCCCTACCCTATTAGCGGCCTTGTGTGCAAGGGCATGAGCATAGGGCGCACTATAGGCTACCCCACCGCAAACATTCGCCTTGCGTTTTCCCGAAAAATGCTGCCCAAAGACGGCGCCTACGCCGTGCGCGTGCGGCTGGACGGTGCGCTGTACAACGGCATGCTCAACATCGGCACGCGCAGCATATTCGGGCACCCCGAAGCGCTGTGCATAGAAGTCCACATTTTCGATTTTTCGCAGGACATTTACGGGCGCAGCATCACCGTTGACCTCATAGACAGGCTGCGCGACGTAAAAAAGATAGGGTCGGCCGACGAGCTAAAAAAGCTGCTCGAAAAAGATGAGGTGAAGGCGAGAAAAATGCTTTGCGATTACTGCTCCGGTGCTGGCATAGCCCCCTGACAGGCCGCCCTGCGCTGCGAGGCGCTGTCAAAGCGGAGCGGGGAGGCTGCGCAGGTCGTCGTCCACGAGCCGCAGGAGCTCATCTACGGCATGTTCCCGGTCGATATTTGCCTTTACGCGTACTTTTCCCCGGTAGAGGGATACGCGCCCGTTTCCCGCCCCTACGTAGCCGTAGTCGGCATCCGCCATTTCGCCGGGGCCGTTCACAATGCACCCCATGACGGCAATCTTCAAGCCCTTGAGGTGCGCGGTTCGGCGCTTGACCTCCTGCAAGGTTTTTTGGAGGTCAAACAGCGTTCGCCCGCAGCCCGGGCAGGCAATGTACTCGGTTTTGCTGAAGCGGACGCGGGCGGCCTGCAGGATGCACAGGCCGGTGTTGACTAAGTCTGCCGGCCTTGCGTGGCGCGTAAAGGTTGTGCGCTGCTCGCCGAGCGTTAGCGCTGCGCTGCCCTGCTCAAGCGTAGCGCTCGATATGGTTTCCTCCACGCCGGAGGGCTGCAGGAGCGACAGCATCACCCCGTCGCCAAAGCCGTCGATGAGCAGCGCACCGAAGTCGGCGGCCGCTTGCAGCTGCAAGGCTTCGTAGTCGGGCTCGCTGTAGGCGCGGTGCAGCAGCACGGGGTTGGCGACGCCGTTTTTTTTGAGCTGCACAAAAAATTGACGCTGCGCCTCCAGCGCCTTTGCCCCACCCTCCAGCGCAAGCATGAGCAGCAGGCGGGGGGTGCTTTTAAGGAAGGTAATAAAGTCTGCGCGGGGGGCGTGGGCGTTGCAGCGCAGCAGCGCTTCGCTCGCCTCGCTCAGGATGTGCAGGCCGTGCAGCGGGAAGCCGCCGGTTTCGCTCGTCCCCGTGTAGATGAGGTCGGGCGCGCGGTCGGCGCCTTTCCAGGCCTGCCCGTCGAAGGTAAAGCCGAGCTGCTCTACGTCCCTTTGGGTAATCAGCTTCAGGTGCGAGAGGTCGGCGGCTACCGCTACGGGGTTGCTTCCGCCAAGGGGGGCGGCGCTTGCAGGCGCTGTTGCGCGCTTGCCGTAGGCAAAAAAGTTGTGCTCCGCGCTTTCGTAGGGGCGGTGGTCGCACTTTTTGGCGGCAAGGTAGCGGGTCAGCTTTTTTGCCACGGGGATTTCGCGCTGCGGCTCTTCCGTGAGCGATACCCGGATGGTGCTGCCCAGCCCGTCTGCGAGCAGGGCGCCAATGCCCACCGCCGATTTTATGCGTCCGTCTTCGCCCTCTCCGGCTTCGGTTACGCCTATGTGGAGGGGGTAGCGCATGTCCTCCTCCTCCATGCGCTGCGCCAGCAGGCGGGTAGCGTACACCATTACCCGCGTGTTGCTCGATTTCATTGACGCTACTACGCGGGCAAAGTTTTCGTCGCGGCAAATGCGCAGAAACTCCATCGCCGATTCTACCATGCCCTGCGGCGTGTCGCCGTAGGTGCTCAGCATGCGCGCGCTCAGCGATCCGTGGTTTACGCCAATGCGCAGCGCCGTGTGGTGCTCCCGGCAAATGCTGAGCAGGCGGAGAAATTTTTCGCGCAGCATGGCGGGTTCGCTTGCGCCGTTTGCCCTGTCGACAAAGTTGCCCGGGTTGATGCGCACTTTCTCCACGTGCTGCGCGGCGACTTCGGCGGCGGCCGGGTTGAAGTGGATGTCGGCAATGAGGGGGATGTTGTAGCCCTGTTTTTTAAGGGCTGCCTTCACCTGTCCCAGCGCCTCCGCTTCGCGCACGCCCTGCGCCGTGATGCGCACGTAGTCGGCGCCGGCCCTGGCAATGGCGATGCACTGCGCTGCGGTAGCCGGTACGTCGAGCGTGCTGGTAGTGGTCATCGACTGTAGACGGACAGGGTGCGACCCGCCAAGCGGAATGCCGCCTATGTATACTTCGGTGGTCAAATCTTGAATTTTGAGCTTTGAATATAGAATTTCGGATTGAGAATTGAGGATTGAGGATTGAGGGGCGCCTACCAGATTTTTCTCATCACGCTAAACGAAATGACGACCTGCATAGGCATAGATTCGTACAAAAAACGGGCTTGTGAGGCAACCGGCTTGTAGAGGTACGACATGCTTGCCGTGTATCGCGCATCGAGGATAAAATCGGTTTTATCCATGCTCAGCCCAACCCCCAGCCCGCCCCCCACGCCGTACTCAAATCCGTTGAAGTTGTCGTAAGAAAAAGTTTCCTTCACCTGTCGTTCGCCCACGCTGTACTTTTGCGTATTCTTGAGGTAGTATGCCCCGTATGCGACGCCGGTAATCAGCAGCTTGAAGTTTTTGTAGACTGGGATGTGCGCCTGCATTACCAGCGGCAGCTCCAGCACGTGCGATCGGCGCGTGGCCGTTGCTCCTGCGGCGGTGTCGGAGCTGGCAATGGGGCGGGTATCCATAGAGTAGCCGCGCATTCCGTAAGCGAGCTCCACCATCAGGTTCATGTAGCGCTCGTAGTCCTGCGCCTCGCTGTTGCAGTAGCGGAACGCAAGAGCCGCGTTGAGCGGCGTTATGCCTCGCTTTTCGTTCTGATGCGGCGTAAAGTAGATCATCGACAGCCCTGCGCCGTAGCGGGCGCCGAGGTATATTTCGGCGCGGGCTGAGGCGCTCCCCAAAAGGAGGATTGCTAATGGCAGTATGTAAATTTTACGAAGCAAAATTCAATTCAGTACAATTCGATTCAATTCAACACAATTCAATTCAATTCAATTCAATTCAAT
>JAIROF010000230.1 GCA_031257655.1 Prevotellaceae bacterium
AATGCAGAATGCAGAATGCAGAATGCAGAATGCAGAATGCTATCTGCATTTCATTTTGCGACTTTGGCTATTGCGTCAAATCTTCTCATCAGGGCGCTTTCGTCCTTGCTTTGGGGGTAGCTGCCCCACAGCGCGCCCAGCACGGCGACGCCTCCAAACCCGTAGGCGGCGGCGCGCGGTATTGTTGCCGCGCTCACGCCGCCCAGCGCCACCACCTTTTCGTTTATCACGCCCTTAGCCTTTGCCGCCATCAGCTCTTTTTCGGTAAACGCCTGCGCGTAGCCCTTTTTGGAGATGCTGTCGAATATTGGGCTGAGGAATACGTAGCAGAAATCGCCGCTTTGCGCCACCTCGTCGAGGGAGTGGCAGGAGCGGCTCAGGGAGCCCGACGCCGGCTGCGGGCGGACAGGGTTGCGCCGGCTAAGGTGCACGCCCCCCACGCAGAAAGCGCCCGCGAGCGAAAACCCGTCGTGCAGGACAATCCGGCTATGGTAGCGCCGGTCTATTTGCTCCAGCAGCTGCCGGATGTCCGCTTCGGCAGCGAGCGGCTTCCGCAGGTGCAGGGTCGTCAGCCCGCGCTCAAGCAGGCGATTCAGGGCTGCCGCCTCGCCTTCAAAAATCCTTTCGGCTGTAATCGCAATAAGCCTCATCCTATAGCCAATGTATCAATGTTTACATAATTCTGCATTCTGCATTCTGCATTCTGCATTTTGCATTCTGCATTCTGCATTTTGCATTCTGCATTCTGCATTCTGCATTTTGCATTCTGCATTTTGCATTCTCAATTCTCAATTCTCAATTCTCAATTCTCAATTCCCTCCTCCTCCCGATACGGCTTGTATGAGCATCAGCTCCAGCTGGTCGGATAGCATTGTTTTTGTCCACTGGTCTTTGGGGACGACCTCGTAGTCGATGGCAACGGCAATGCCCTCCCGCTTCAGCCCAAGGCTTTCGATGAATGCTGCCAGGGAGGTACCTTCCGGCACTTCGTAAGGTTTATCGTTTAGCAAAACGGTCATGATGGTTCAACTAAGAATTAGGAATTAGGAATTAGGAATTAGGAATTAGGAATTTAGGAATAAAAAAATCCTCATTTTCTATTGATATGCTGTACGCGGGTATATTTTGTGCATTGGCTACGCCGAGCTCCGGTTCGCTCCGATTCCCCGTAGGGGAACAATATCAATAGAAAAATGTGTATCTCTTTTTCCCTATTCCCCGTAGGGGATTAATAAATAATGGATTGATGCCTAACGAGCTCCGTTTCGCTATCCTCAAACAGAGCAACGTGTGTCTCTTAATTCCTAATTCTTAATTCCTAATTCCTAATTGAAAAAAGTGGTCGACCGGCCCGTGTCCTTTTCCCAGCGTTCTTTTGCTTCCGCTCAGGATGGCGGACGAGACGTAGGTTTTTGCCGATTTGATAGCCGCCTCCAGCGGTTGCCCCAGCGCCCTGTAGGCGGCTATAGCTGCCGAAAGCGTGCAGCCCGTCCCGTGGAGGTTGGCGGTATCGATGCGGGGCGACGAAAACGATACCGCCTCCCCGTCTTGCCGGAACAGCGTATCCACCGAGCCGGCGGACGAGAGGTGCCCGCCCTTGATTAAGACCGCCGGGCAACCCTGCTTGAGCAGCGCCTCCGCCGCCGCGCGAAAATCCTTTTCCGTGCGGATCGCCTTACCGGAGAGCGCCTCGGCCTCCGGGATGTTCGGCGTAATGAGGCTTACCCTCCGGTAGAGCAGCCGGCGGAGCGCCGCCGCCACCTCCGCCGGCGCTAAGCGGGCGCCGCTCGTGCTCGCCATCACCGGGTCTACCACCACGCACTTCAGCGCGTAGCGGTCTATTACGTCGGCCACCACCTCAACGATTTCGGGCGAGGGGAGCATGCCGGTTTTGAGGGCGTCGATGGGGATGTCGTCCAGCACCGCCTCCAGCTGCTGCCGCACGATGCCCGGCGACAGCGCTTCTACGGCGCGGACTTCCACCGTGCTTTGCGCCGTAACCGCCGTGATGACGGACGCGCCGAATACGCCTAACGCAGAAAAGGTTTTGAGGTCGGCTTGGATGCCGGCGCAGCCGCCGCTGTCGGAGCCGGCTACGGTGAGCGCCGTCAGGTATCGCATGGGTACGTTCATAGGGGTTGATGCTTTACGCCAACTAAGGGATACCACCGGAAAAAGGAGAAGCTTTGCCATCATTCCTACGGCGGCATTACCCGCATCAGGTGGTTAGGGTTTGATCTCAGCCTTTGGGGGCACCCCTTGATTGTATTCGGCGCAAAGGTAGTCAAATTTTGGCTGATTTGGTGCGCTGCCCGATAAAAAAAGTCCGTCCGCGCGCTGCGCACCGCCGGCGGGTGCAGGCTGACCGGCGCGCCGCTTACGCACCTGCGGCCTGCTCGCCGCCGCGGTTATCCGCTGCGCGCCACTCGGCAAAGGACGTTTGCGTTTCGTGCAGCTTCACGCTGTGCAGCTGCACGGTTGGGGGGAGCTGGGCGGCGAGGATTTGCGCCATCCGGATGACCATGTTTTCGCACGTTGGCTGGTAGGCTACGCAAACAATTTTGGCGTGCATATTTTTGAGCGCATCGTCGATTTTGCAGCCTTTACGCAGCATGAGCGCGTGATCCAGCGGCGCTACGATGTGCTCGTTCACAATTCTTTTCAGGTCGGTAAAATCCATTACCATGCCATACTTGGGGCTGCGCTCGTCGTCGGACGGCGCGCCGATGACCGTCACGAGCAGCCGGTACGAGTGGCCGTGAATGTTGCTGCACAGCCCGTCGTACCCATCGAGCTGGTGCGCCATCTCAAACGAAAATTCTTTAGCTATACGAACAAACATGGATTTTTGAGCGATAAATTATGGGTTATGAATCAGGCGTATTTTCCAAAAAACACGTTATCGTCGGCCGAAAAGTGAACGGAGCCGGTAAAGCCCTTATAAGTTAGTACATCTTTCATTTTACAGCTTGTTTATATTATTCTCAATGCGTCAGCCTGCCTGCGCTACCTGCATTAGCTGCGCTGACCACTCTTTACCGCAAGATTTGCTTTCCTATGGCGCATTGCAGGCATCTTTTTTGGTCGCAGTACGCCACCTTCAGGTGGAGCAGCGCCTGGCTTTCGAACATGCTTTCGGGCTTTACGCCCATGCTTTTCCAGCCGTCTATTTGGGCGTTTTGCTCGGGCGCGATTTGCTCGAGCAGCTCCACCGCCGTTTCGCAGAGCGCCTCCTGCGAGCGGCTTTTGCCGTAGGCAAACAGCAGGGGCGCGACAACGTTGGCCGCTATTCGCTCAACCGATTTTTCGCCAAGCGACTTTTTCCGGCTACCCGACGCTTTGCCCGGCATGTAGTGCGTATCCCAGTACGCCGAGGGCGCTACGGAAAAGATGGCGGCGCAGTCTTGCAGCGTTTTTACCGCCAGCACCCTTGCCGCGAGCTGGCCTTCGGCGCTGAGCAGCGCCGCCAGCTGCGCAAGGCGAACGGTGGGGAAGTTGGCGGGGCGCATGCGCAGGAACTTCCACACGTGCTGCTCCATGGGCGAGAGCGAAAACTTGCTGCGCAGCAGGCTGTACTCCTGCAGCAGGCGGCGGTGGTACTCATCCTGCGGCTGGTCGCCCAGCAGGCCGGCCTGCCCCAGCAGCAGCGCCTCCAGCTGCAGCAGCGAGCCGCCGTGCCGCCCAATGCAGCCGGCGGGGATTTTTTGCGCCAGCTGCTCAAACGGCTGCGCGTTCACGCCAAAGCCAAACGCGCGAAACAGCATGCGCCGCAGCGCCTCCTCCCAGTCGTTGCCCGACGCCGCCAGCAGCTCGGACACCCGCGCGCTACGCTGCTCCATGCGCTCCACCGCAAGGCGCGTGAGGAACAGCCGCAGCCTAAAGCGCTCCACGCCCTCCAGCAGCGGGCGGCATGGCGCAAAGCGTTGCGACGCCATGAGCTGCCGGTACCGGCTCGCCAGCTGCGGGTCAAACCTCACCTCATATACGGGGATGGCAACGCCCCGCGAGGTGCGCGCGGGCGCGCAGTCGTTGTGCTGCACCACGTGCAGGATAACGCTGTCGTAAGCCTTGTCCGCCTGGTGGCTGTGGCGCTGCCAGTCGGAGGCGCGGAGGTGAACCTCCACGCTGCCCGCCCACTGAACGCCGCCAATGGTGAGGCGCGCGTTGCCGAAATCCGGCCCCGCGTCGGTGTTTTGCGCACCCGGCGATTGCACCTCTATCCGCTCCCCCGTGGCGGTGCGGGCGCTGGCCTTGTCAAAAAGCCCAAACTTCCAAATAAACTGTAGCAGCTGCTCATCCATATCCCAAATCCCTTAGTTAGCGTAATACGTGGGGACAAAATAACGAAATTTTGCCGAATTAATTCCTTGCATTACGAAAAAAGTTTTACCTTTGTACTCGCTTTTCGCGAAAAAATGCGGCGGAAGGCGCAGCAAAACCCAATGTTTTAGCGGGGTGTGGCGCAGTTGGTAGCGCGCTACGTTCGGGACGTAGAGGCCGCGAGTTCGAGTCTCGCCACTCCGACAAATACAGCAGCTTTATTCAGCCTTCGTAGCTTGTTTCGTTTATTAAAATAGGCGCATTTTATAAAGAGGTTGTTTTTGCAAGGCAATAAAAATCATCGCTATTATGGCACTTGTAATTTGGTTTTGTTTTGGCGGAGTAGCAGGTATTCTGCTCTGCGTATGGGCTTTGGTGAGCGAACGGAGAGAAAAAAAGCGCCTCACCTCCTGATGAGACGTGGAGGTGGCTACGCTTTTTATCTTTTACCTTACCGCAAGGAGAATGCCAAGCATCCGCAAGGGGCGCACGGCGCTTAGCCGCCTTTGCGCATTCAATTTTTGCGTACTTTGCGGCTATATTTTCTGCCGTGCCGAAGGTAGCGCACCGCATGATTTCTTTGTTAGGCCGTTGGATGAGGCCTCTTGTTTAAGGTTAAATCTTCGTCCTTGCGCACAAGCGCATCGATTGCAACGATTTGATTTTCAACGTGATGTAAAAATCGGCAAAAAACACATAAAAAAAATCAAAAAAAACAGTACAACCAACGATTTTTTCCCGTACATTTGCCATCATAGTTTCAAGCAATAAAGTAAATCTTAAACCTCAAAAAAAAATTGTTATGAAAAAAAGTTTAATTGCAATGGCGCTGATGTTTGGCGCAGTCGTGTTCGTAATGTCATCGTGTGGTGGCAAGGATGACAAGAAGGAGGAAGCAAAGTTTCAGTGTACGTGTAGTAATACTAGCTTTACTACAAGTGGTACAAATTTAGCCGCAGCAGATACGGCTACGTATTTAAGTAACTGTCGGAACTCTGGGAACAGTGCGAGCGGTACATCAGTCAAAGGTGGTGCTACACCTAAAACTGTTATAACGGGATCATGCAAGTAACCCATTGCGCTTAACGCCAAGCAAAAAATCCTCGAAACCTCACGGTTTCGAGGATTTTTTGTATTAATGGTGGAATATCAAGTCCATCATAGTACCCCCCAAAAAAGGATTAGCCCATTTTTTTGCAAGGATGGAAAAAGTTACCTACCTTTGCCCATGTAATTCAAGTTTTTGATAGCTTTAACTTCGGCAGCTTCAGCAAAACAAAAACGGCATAGCCATGACAACACCAATCTTTGAGCCAAAGAAAGGCGTGGAGGCATTTCTGTACGTAGCCGGTTGGCTGGATAGCAAGGATATACACAGAATCTTTAAGGTGCTCTACTTTGCCGACCGCGAACACCTTGCGAAGTACGGTCGCCCCATCACCTCCGATACCTACGTTAAGTATCCATACAGCCCCGTGCCGTCGAACATTTACGCTATGGTGAACAGCGTAAAAGGTGGCCAAGAGTGCAGCAACGTCGGCGCCTGTGGGAAGGCATTTAGCTACGCGCATACGTTTACGGCAAGCGGCGTGCGGTAGCGCCGCTTAGAGAGGCAAACCTCTACGTCCTCTCTCAAACAGATGTTGACGAAATGGACGCCTCTATAGCCTCCTACGGCAAGCTGCCATTCAACGAGCTCACCGAGAAGTCGCACGGCGCGGCGTGGCAAGCGGCGGAGGCGAACAAAGAAATTTCGATGGAGAGCATCATGCGCGAGGCGGGCGAAGGCGAAGATTTTATTGCGTACATCTGCGAAAACTATAGCGCGGCGCGCGCGCTTGCCAAGCTATGAAATAAAGTACACTCACGCTGCGGGGCGTCGCTACGTGTGCATTGACATGGACGTGCATGGCGATAGCTGAAAAACAATGTACACGCTACTCATCAATAGAAAGCTGCTAAAATCTTTGGATAAAATACCGATTGTTTACCTCTTACTTTCCACCTTCCATGATTTTCTGAAAATGTGGAAAGTTTATAATCAAGGTATCTTTCACTTGCTTAACCGCCAGTAAATCTAAATCGCCGGTAACTAAAAAATCGGCATTTGCCTCAATAGCCAATGCAAGCAAATAATCGTCAGCAGGGTCTCTGCAAAGAGGTGTGATTTTCGTGATTTCCAATAGCTGAGAAACTTTATCCAAAAGGTCAAAAAACGCAGCGATTTCAGCCTCTTGAAAACACCTTTTTAGTTTGGGTCTGCTTAACACTGCCTCTAATTCAAAAATTTGCTCTCTGCAAGTAATGATTGAAACTTTTTCATGATAAATGTACCGCTGAAGTCTTTGTAATGTTTTACCAATCAGAAAAGAAATCCAAATATTTGTATCAACAATTACTTTATAAGACTTGTTTTCCACTTTCATACCGCATTCTTCTGACGGCTTTTACTTCATTTGTGATTTCATCCATTGTCATTGCAGAAAATCCGTATTTCTCAGCAAGTTCTGCACCTCTGTCTAAGCTCTGACGGGCAAGCTCCCGACTTACCATGTCAACAAGGTCGGGAAAATTCAGCTTGTCACTTGTAATCCCGAATTGATTATACTCTACATCGGAGATGCTTACATTTAACGTTTTCATGGCTTTATCATTTTAATTACAAATTAATCGTAGCAAAGATACTATTTTTTTTTCGAGATAAGCATGGCTATTGTCATGTTTCTATAGGGAACCTCTAAAAACCCCAAACTCTGCGTTACGCTCCCTCGGCAAAGTGCTCATTTACTGCGCTCATTTACTTTAGTAAACTCCGCTTTTGCCTCAGTCGCAAGCCTTGATTTTGGGGTTTTTAGAGGTTCCCTTTAGCTTTTAAGCATGATTATTGGGTTAACTTGACAATGCAAAGGTAATATGCTCCAGCGTATTTCCCAGACGGTTTTGCCAATTTCATTGTTAAAAATAGTGAACGCTTGAGAATTGAGAATTGAGAATTGAGAATTGAGAATTGAGAGACGTAGCGTGAAGGCTACGCCGAGCGGGGCGCTGTAGAGACGCGCGCCGTGCGTCTCGCGACAAAATGATGCTGGTACGCAATGCGCGGTGAGACGCACGCCGTGCATCTCTACAGCGCCGTGCGTCGCACCATGCGCTATCAATCATGCTAATCATTCAAATCAAAAAAATCCGAGTTCAGACAGCTACGCCGAGCGGAGCGCTCTATTTGCTGCAACATTTCGGCTATCAACACCCTGTCATACATAGATGATATCTTTTTCCAACCGGCTAACAAAGCCGGATTTCAGGTATTTATGCTTGCGGATAATATCCACACGGGCGCCAAGAAGCCTTTCGAGGTCTTCTATCAGGCGTACATTCCCCGACAGGCTCATGGCAGGCCCTTCGTAGTATATATCTACGTCGCTGCCCTCTTTTTGTTCGCTGCGGGCTACCGACCCGAAAATGCCCATGCGCTCTATGCCGTATTCGGCGGCATGCGCGCGCTTGTAGTCGCGCAGCAGGCGGATGTATTCGCTCGTTGTTTTCATAACCCTTGTTTCTTGCAAATATTACGAAAAGTTGAACAAAAAAACCGGCGCTCGCTCGGAGCGCCGGCTGGCGGGTAGCTGTCAAGCTGCCAATAGCCGCGCGGAAGTTAGGAAATCCTGAGCGAAGCGTTGTAAATCTTTCGGCTTATATCCTGCAATGCGGCGCTAAGCGTTTTCCGTTCGGACTCGGTAAGCTGCGCAGGCTTTCCGTTTACCTTATAGCCTTTGATGCGCTGGTAGAGCCACTCTTTTGTTTTTCCGAAGTATTGCGTAGCGATGGCGGCTAAGTTCACGTGCTCCGACGCCTCCGCAAGCTCAATAGCTATATCTACCTCTTTCAGCCTCTGGGCGGTCTCTGCAAGCTTATCGTCAAGCGAGGCGAGAAACTCCTTCTTCACGGCTTGCTTTTCTGTCTCCGAAAGCTCTGCGAACAGCGCAGCGATTTTATTTTCAATCGCTTTTTCCTCATGTTCGCTTTCGGTCGCGTGCATTTCGCACATTAACGCTCTAATGTCCATGTTTTTTTTGTCGTTTTTTTGCCGCCTGCAAGCGGGCTATCCGGCGGCGGTGGGTTTACTACTTCAACTTTTTTTGCCGATAAAGGAGGTCATCCAAAAATTGGTTGACCACCCTTTCTTTTTCTTCGTCACTTACTCCAAGCATGGGGTAGATTTTCAGGTATTGCCGGAGGTCTTTTTTTAGGCGCTCAATCTCTGCCTGTAGCTCGGACCTTTCTTCCTGTTCCATTTTTAGTTCTTCAGCATGATTATTGGGTTAACTTGACAATGTAAAGGTAATATGCTCCAGCGTATTTTTCAGCCGGTTTTGCCAATTTTATTGTTAAAAATGGTGAGCGCTTGAGAATTGAGAATTGAGAGACGTAGCGTGAAGGCTACGCCGAGCGGGGCGCTGTAGAGACGCGCGCCGTGCGTCTCGCGACAAAATGATGCTGGTACGCAATGCACAGCGGGACGCGCGCCGTGCGTCTCTACAGCGCCGTGCGTCGCATCAGGCGCTATCAATCATGCTAATCATTCAAATCAAAAAAATCCGAGTTCAGACAGCTACGCAGAGCGGAGCTTGACAATTCAGAATTGAGAATTGAGAATTGCCCATTGCCAATTCAAAATTGCGAAATTATGCTTACTTTTGCTGCGCCGAAAGGCTTCTGAGTCTTTATTTTTACAACCTGAAAAAGAATATGCAAATGAAGCTGCCCCCCTACCTGCTCGCTGCTGTGCTGCTGCTGTCGGCTCCGTCCGTCAGGGCATACGCCGAATATCCTCCGGGCGCTGTTGCCGCAGACAGCGCCGCCGTGGCGCCGTTTGGCGACACGCTGTTTACGCTCTACGGCGGCATTGGCGCCGTAACCGCCCAAAAGCGCGGCGAGCTCGTTGCCGAAAATATCTCCCTGCTAAAGGATGATTTGCTCTTTGACCCCGATTCGCTCGCCGTGGTGGCGGCGGACAGGGAGATGTACGTGGTTTACCGCAGCAAGATCATCATCGGTATCACGGAGCGGCAAAGCGCCGCTGCGGGCAAGCCCCTCCCCGAGCTGGCGCAGGCGTACCGCGACGCCATTGCTGCGGCGGTGGTCGCCAAGCAAGCCGAAAATACATGGTTTGCCACCCTCAAGCAGCTCGTGCTGGCCTTGTGCGCGGTGGCGCTGGCATACTTCGCCGTAAAGCACCTCAACCGCCTGTACCGAAAAATGGTGGCCCTGCTGGAGCGCCACCAAATAAAGCGAACAAAGCTGCTGAAGTACCTCATAGATACCAAAAAGCAGCTGACGATTGGGCTTATGGCGCTCAAAATTGCGAAGTACTTCCTCATCGCGCTGATTGTTTACATTTGCGCGCTGGTGCTCTTTCGCATTTTTCCGGCTACGCGCTGGCTGTCGGATACCCTGATTCTGTACATCACAACGCCGCTCAAGAGCATGCTCTTTGCCATCTGGAGCTACCTGCCCAACGTTTTTGACATTACCATTATCATCGCGCTGTTTTACTTAGTAAACAAAGCGCTGCGCATTGTTTCACGGAAGGTGGCCGGCGGCTCTATCTCCATCAAGGGCTTTCAGCCCGACTGGGCGGCGCCTACCTACCGGATTATTAAGGTAATATTCATCATTTTTGCGCTTATTCTCATCTTCCCGCACCTCCCCAAGTCCGATTCGGATATTTTTAAGGGCATATCGGTGTTCATGGGCGTGCTGCTTTCGCTGGGCTCCACCTCCATCATTAGCAACGTGGTGTCGGGCCTGGTGATTACCTACATGAACCCCTTTAAGGAGGGCGACCGCATAAAAATGGGCGAGCACGTGGGCGATGTGGTGGAAAAAACAGCCCTCGTAACGCGCCTCAAAACGCCCAAGAACGAAATTATCACCATCCCCAACTCGAACATCATGACGGCGCAAACCGTCAACTACAGCAAGTCGGCGCGGGAGTACGGGCTGATTCTCCATGCCCAGCTCACCATGGGCTACGAGGTGCCGTGGCGCAAGGTGCACGAGCTGCTCATGGAGGCCGGCGCAAAGACTGCCCACGTGCTGCAGGAGCCTAAGCCCTTTGTGCTGCAAACGGCGCTCGACGATTTCTACGTGCGCTACCAAATCAACGTTTACACCGCCGAAGCCGGACGAATGCTCGACATCTACTCCAGCCTGTACGCCAACGTGCAGGACGTGTTCCACCGCGAGGGCATAGAGCTGGTATCGCCGAGCGTGTCTGCCATACGCGACGCAAGCACGGTGTTCGTGCCCAAGGAGAACATGCGCCCCGGGAAGGAGCGGATGCCGCCGTTTAGGGTGTCGGTGGAAAAGTAGCGGCTAAGGGGGAACCTCTAAATAATGGGGCGATATTTTCTTTGGGCTGTCTTGCGCGAGCAGGCTTCAAAGTGCCACCACTCGTTGCTGATGGGCGTAAATCCCGCCTCCTGCATGGCGCTGCGCAGCAGGAGGCGGTTGGTGTACTGCTGGCGGCTGAGCCTGCCGGCGCGCAGCAGCTCGCGCTCGCGCCGGGGGGCGGCTAGCGCGCCGGGGTTGTCGGGCCAGCTGCCCATGTCCAGCTCGGCGCCCGTGGCGAGGTTGATGAGCGATACGTCGACCGCTACGCCGTAGGTGTGCATGGAGATGGTTTTGGGCGGCATGAACAGGTGTTGCAGCCCTCGGACGCGGGCCAGCTCCCAGCAGCGCTGCTGGATGCGCTGGGGGCGCACCGCGTCGTGCACCATCAGGCTCAGCTGGGGGGAGATGCTTTTGACAATGCGCTGCGCCGACGCGAGCTTCCGCGCCGCGTCTTTTTGCAGGTAGGCTTCGTTGAAGTCGCTGTAGAGCTGCGTATGCAGGATGTTGTTGGCGGAGGCGTACGCCAGCTGCACCACGATGTCGGGGGCGTAGCTTTTTACGTTCACCAGCCCCGCCGCCTCCATCCGCCGCTCTTCGCCCGATTTAGCCCTTGTGCCCGCGCCCCTGGGCTTCGCCCCCGCCTGTGGCGCTGCCCGGACGGAAGGTGGGGGCGCAGCAGCAGCAGCAGCAGGCGGCGGCTTGCTGCCGCTTGCCTCGGGCGATACCCCGCACTCGTGCGCTAACCCCAAAATTAGGAATATGATAAAAATAAACATGGCCTGAATTTTAAATCTTATGCTGCGCTCGGCATAGCGTTGTGTAAAAATAGCGCACGGGTGGCGCATGTGAAACCTCCGCGCGCCTCTGTGCAATTATTTACGCAGAGGCGCACAGCGGCTTCACAGCGCAGCGGCTCGCCTTGTCTACTACGCATGGCTTTGCGTATTTTGCAAAGCGCCGGCATTCGGCATTTGATCTGCTACCTGTCGCCAACCGGCACGTAGGGCTGCACATCGAGGATGTTTCTGTAGGCCGGGCGAATGATTCGCCGGCTCTTAAAGTTCAGCTCTTCGATGCGGTGCGCCGTCCACCCAACGATGCGCGCCATGGCAAACAGCGGCGTGTAAATTTCCTGCGGCAGCCCAATCATTTCGTACACAAACCCCGAGTAGAAGTCAATGTTGGAGGAGACGCGCTTTTTTTCGCCCTTAAAGTTGTAAAACGATTCTATGGCTCGCTCCTCGAGCAGCTCCAGGAAGGCAAATTCGTCTTCGCGCTTTTTTTCCTTTGCCAAATCTCGCGCAAGCTCCTTAAGGAGGATGGCGCGGGGGTCGGAGATGGTGTATACGGCGTGGCCTATGCCGTAGATAAGCCCCGACTTGTTGTACACCTCCTTGTTGAGCATGCGCATGAAGTAGGCGTCTATTTCGTCCTTGTTTTTCCAGTCGGCAATGTTTTCCTTCAGGTGGTTGAACATGTCCACGACCTGAATGTTGGCGCCGCCGTGCAGGGGACCCTTCAGCGAGCCTATCCCTGCGGCAATGGAGGAGTAGGTGTCGGTGCCCGACGAGCTGGTGACGCGCACCGTGAACGTGGAGTTGTTGCCGCCTCCATGCTCGGCTTGCAGCACCAGCAGCAAGTCCAGCGTTCGCGCATCCAGCGAGGTGTAGTTTTTTTTCAGCATGTCCAGAAAGTTCTCTGCAATGGAAATGTTTTCAATAGGATGCCGGATGTGCAGCGAGCGCCCGTGCGTGCTGTGGCGCAAAATGTTGTAGGCGTACGCAATGATGGTGGGGAACTTGGAGATCAGGTCGATGGACTGCCGCATCAGGTTGTCGGGCGAGGTGTCGTCGGGGTTGTCGTCGTAGTTGTACATTTCGAGCACGCTGCGGGCAAGGATGTTCATGATGTTTTGCCCCTCCAGCTCAATGATGTTCATCTTGATTTTCTGCTCCAGCGGCATGTTGCCGCACATCAGCTCCCGAAATTTGTCCAGCTCCTCCCGGTCGGGCAGGTTGCCGGAGAGCATCAGGAAGGCGACCTCCTCAAACCCGAAGCGCTTCTCTTTTATCAGGTCGTGCACGATGTCTTCTACGTCGTAACCGCGGTAGTATAGCTTTCCGGGGATGGCTTTCAGGGCGCCGTCCGGCATGCGCTCGTAGCCCACCACGTTGCCTATTTGGGTGAGCCCTACCAGCACCCCCGAGCCGTCTTCGTTGCGCAGCCCGCGCTTTACGTTGTGTTGAGTAAACAGGCTGTTGTCTATCTTGCAGGTGGTTTTCACCGATTCGGATAGCTTATAGATAAGGTAATCTCTTTTCATACGCTTAAAAATTTATGTGCCTCCGCGCCGCGTGGGTGCGGAAGGCGGGTTAACGATTCTCGTTAAAAGCCATGCGGCTTGTCAGCTGCCGCATGTGTTTCGTCTATCAGGGAGACGAGGTAGGCGCCGAACGCTACGGTGCCGAGCGTTTGGCCGTTGGGCATGAAGCGGGCAATGTCGTGCGTTGCCCTCCTGTTGGCAAACGACTTGTCTATGGCGGCAACCATCAGGTCGGCAGCCTCTACCCACCCGATGTACTTCAGCAGCATGGCCGCCGAAAGCAGCAGCGACGAGGGGTTGGCCAGGTTTTTCCCGGCGATGTCGGGCGCCGTTCCGTGCGTTGCCTCAAAGATGGCGTGGCCGCTTTCGTAGCAGATGTTGGCGCCGGGCGCCATGCCCACGCCCCCCACCATGGCCGCCAGGTGGTCGGAGATGTAGTCGCCGTTGAGGTTGAGCGTTGCCACAACGGAGTACTTTTCCGGCGTGAGCAGCGTGTTTTGCAGGAAGGCGTCGGCAATAACGTCCTGAATGACGATCCGCCCTTCGGCGATTTCCTTCCCGAACTCCCGCTGCGCCAGCTCGTACCCCCAGCGCTTGAAGCCGCCTTCGGTGTACTTCATGATGTTGCCCTTGTGCACCAGCGTTACGCTGGGCAGCTGGTTGGCCAGCGCGTACTCTATGGCCGCCCGAACCAGCCGCTCCGTGCCCTCCACCGAAACGGGCTTTACCCCAAAGGAGGAGGTCTTGGGAAAGCGTATCGCGGTTACGCCCATTTCTGAGGTCAAAAACTTCAGGAACTTTCCGGCTTCGGGCGTTCCCTGCTGCCATTCGATGCCCGCGTAAATATCCTCCGTATTTTCGCGAAAAACGACCATGTTTACCTTCTGCGGCTCCTTAAGCGGCGAGGGCAGCCCTTCTATCCACCGCACCGGGCGTAGGCACACGTACAGGTCGAGGGTTTGGCGCAGCGCCACGTTGAGCGAGCGGATGCCATCGCCAATGGGCGTGGTGAGCGGCCCCTTAAGGCCTACTAAGTATTCGCAAAAGGCGGCCGGCGTTTCGTCCGGTAGCCAGCTGCCGGTGGCCTTAAACGCCTTTTCGCCGGCAAGCACCTCCTTCCAATCTATGGAGCGGCTCCCCCCGTATGCCTTCTGCACTGCCCGATCTGCCACAAAACGGCATACCGGGGTGATTTCTTTTCCTATCCCATCCCCCTCTATAAAGGGGATGGTGACTATGCTCGGTACCACGAGCTGGTTATCCTGTTTTACTATTTTCATCAATTTTTTTTTACTTCAGACTTCCCTGCAGCAGAATGCAGAATGCAGAATGCAGAATGCAGAATGCAGAATGCAGAATGCAGAATGCAGAATGCAGAATGCAGAATGCAGAATGCAGAATGCAGAATGCAGAATGCAGAATGCAGAA
>JAIROF010000029.1 GCA_031257655.1 Prevotellaceae bacterium
CCCCTGTAGGCAAGCGCGTAGTACATTTGCAAATTTCCGCCGGCATTAGGCTTTTGCTCAAAGGTGAACCTGTAGCGGCCATCGGGAGAGGACAAAACAATAGCCCCCTTCATCTCCCATAAGGAAAAAATGGACAGGATTACGGTTAGCTTTATGATTTTCATCTGCTGTTAGTTTACAATGTAAAAAATGCTATCTCGCTCTGCGCATTAAAAAAATTGCGTAAAACGTTTTTTTGAGCGTGAGCTGCACGATGTTTATTCGGCGTAAGCCCTCCGTGCTCCTCTGTGAAACCTCTGCGCACCTCTGCGTAATGCTAACAGTAGAGAAACACAGAGGTTTCACGGAGAACCACAGAGAAAGATTTTCGACGAACGCGCGGCAGGATTTAGCAAACTCCGCTTTTGCCTCAGCTGCAAGCGAAAAAGCAGTACAGATAACGAAAAAAAAAATAGGCAATTCTTGCCCCAAGCGCGGTACGGTTTACGTTATTTTCCGTAATTTTGCAGCTCGTCGGCAAGCGTAAATCTGCCGTCGCCCAAACACATGTTCAGCAAGCTGGTATCCAACAAAACAATGATAATCGCAGGCCTCGTGCTGAGCGCCTTTATCATCTACCCCAACATTATCCACCTGTCGAGGGATTTCTCCCGTCACACCTCCCAGGTGGAGAGCGTGGAGTACGCCAGCTTTTTCCTGTTTCGCTACGCCATTTTCTTCACCCTGCTGTGGCTGCTGCTCACGGTGAACGTGCGCCGGCTTACGACGCGCGTTCTTCTTCAGCGGTTTTGGAAATCGCTGGCCATCACGGCGGGCGTTTACGCCATTTACCTCGCCATTTCGCTGGCGGCGGGCAAGCACAACGACTGCTTTAGCGGCGTGCTGCTCTTTCAGTTTCTGGTGGCGTGCATCATTTGCAGCCTCACGGGGCACATCTACGCGCTCTACTCCGAGCAGCGCGTAAAGGAGCAGGAGATAGAGCAGCTGCAGCGCGAAAACCTGCAAAGCCGCTGCAAGGCGCTCACCAACCAAATCAACCCCCACTTCTTCTTCAACTCGCTCAACGGGCTGACCGCCCTCGTGCGCAGCGACAGGAAGAAGCAAACGCTGGAGTACATCAGCAAGCTCTCCGGCGTGTTCCGCTACATCCTCCACAGCGACAAAAGAGGGCTTGTGCCGCTGAGCGAAGAGCTCGAATTTCTCAACTCGTTTCGCTACCTGCAGGAGGTGCGCTACGCCGACAAGCTCCGCTTCAGCATCAGCATTCCCGACCAAAAAAAGGCTATGCTGCTCCCCGTGCTCTCGCTGCTGCCGGTTATCGAAAACGTGGTAAAGCATAACATGATCGACAGCGAAAACCAGATGTGCGTATCCATCTCCGTAACCGAAGATGATGAGCTGGCCATTGCCAACCCCATCCACAACAAGCTCGACAAAACGGACAAAAACGGCATCGGCCTCGCCAACCTCTCCGACCGGTTCCGCCTGCTGACAACAAAAAAAATAAGGGTGGAAAACAAAAACGGCGTCTTTTGCATATTTCTCCCCCTCACGGAAGGGAACTCGTGATGCGGGATGTTGAGAAAGTTGAGGTAGCTAAGGTGGCTGGGGAAGCTGAGGTAGCTAAGGTGGCTGGGGAAGCGGAGGTATGCTGCGCTCGGCATGGTGTTTGTACGAAAATAGCGCGCAGCTGAGGCTGAAGAAACGGCTAAAATCTGTGCAAATCATAAAAATCTGCGCCATCTGCTCGCTAAAAAAATCGACAGCGTGGAGTATAATTCTTAATTCTTAATTCCTAATTCCTAATTTATTAATTATTATGCGTATTTTGATAGTAGAGGACGAAACGGCAGCCTATGAGAACTTGAAGGCCATCATAGCAGAGCTTGATGTTACCGCCGAATTTGTAGGCCACACCGAAAGCACCGTTCAGACGGTGCGGTGGATGGCCAGCAACCCTTATCCGGATTTGATCTTTATGGACATTCACCTTTCGGACGGGTCGGCGTTCAACATCTTCTCCGCCATCGCCATCGAAACGCCCATCATCTTCACCACCGCCTACGACGAGTACGCCATCGACGCCTTTAAGGTCAACAGCATCGACTACCTGCTCAAGCCCATAGCGCCGGAGGACGTGAAGCGCGCGCTGGAAAAATTTCGCAGGCTGTCCCTGCAGGACATGCTGCCCCACTACACCGGGCTGCCCAAGCTGCCCGAATCGGGACGCTACCCCGAAAAGCTGCTGATACCGGTCAACAACGAGCTCCTCCCCGCAGACGTGGCCAGCGTTGCCTACTTCTACACTACGCAGGGCAACACGCGCGTCATGCTAAAGGATGGCAAAAGCTACAGCTACACGCGAACGCTGGACAGCATCGGCGAACTGCTCAACCCATCCCTGTTTTTTCGCGCAAACAAGCAGTTCATCGTCGCCAAGAGCAGCGTAAAGAACATTACGATATGGTTCGACAACCGCCTGCTCATTACGCTCGACGCAGAAGCGCCCGAACGAATCTACGTGAGCAAAAACAAAGCCGCGCTGTTCAAAAAATGGATTACCGCAGGGGAGGCGTGAAGGCTGCCGGGCGCTGCCGGGTATTGCCGGTCGCGGCTGAGAGCGCTTGCCGGTCGCAGCCCTCGGCGCTATGCTACCACCCTGACCCCCTCTTTGTTGATGGGCGATACAAAAGTATGGTTTTCGATGCCCACCCTGTCGAATCCGCAGCGCATTGCGCGGGCTACTTTTTGCGCCGTTTCCTCGTCCCTGCTGAGGGCAAAAATGGAGGGGCCGCTGCCCGATATGCTGCACCCCAGCGCGCCGGCGTCGATGGCCGCCTGCTTGATGGCGTAAAATTCGGGGATGAGCAGCGCGCGCACAGGCTCCACAATGACGTCGTGCAGCGAGCGGCTAATGAGGCCGTAGTCGTTGGTAAAGAGTCCGGCAACAAGCCCCGCCACGTTGCCCCACTGCTCCACAGCTTTTTTGATGGGCACCTCCTGGCGTAAAATTTTGCGGCTGTCGCTCGTGCGCACCTCAATTTGGGGGTGCACCACGGTGGCAAATATCGGCGGGCTGGGGATGGGGATAACGTCGAGCGGCGCGTAGCTGCGCACCAGCGTAAAACCGCCCATGAGCGCAGGCGCCACGTTGTCGGCGTGCGCCGAGCCGCTTGCCGCCTTTTCGCCCTGCATGGCAAACGCTACCAGCTGCCGGCGCGTAAACGGACGCCCCAGCAGCTCGTTGGCGCCAAACACCCCCGCCGCCGCGCTCGCCGCGCTTGAGCCAACGCCGCTGCCGGGCATGATTTTCGACAGAAAAGTAACGTCGAATCCCTGCCGGCTTTGCAGCGCATCGAGCATGGCTTGCAGCGCTACGGCGGTAACATTTTTTTCGGGCAAGAGGGGCAAGCTGTACGGCGTTTCGTCGCGCAGCACCACCGCGCCGCTATCGTTGATCGCTACGCTGATTTCGTCGCCGGGGCGGTTGAGCGCAAAGCCCAGCACGTCAAACCCGCAGGCAACGTTGGCCACGGTGGCCGGCGAAAATATTTTGAGCATGTTCCGCATGTTTAAGATGTTTTTTGGAGGGGGTTATACCTTAGCGTTGGCTTACAGCGGGCGCGCCCCGCTAAATGTTGGCCACCCGGATGATGTCGCCGAATACGCCGGCTGCCGTAACGGCGGCTCCCGCACCGGCGCCTTTTATGACCATGGGCTGCGCGCTGTAGCGCTCGGTGTGCAGCGTAATGATGTTGTCGCTGCCCTGCAGGTTGAAGAACGGGTGCGCGGCGTCTACCTCCAGCAGGCAAATTTTGGCTTTTCCGCTGCTGAGCGAGGCCACAAACCGCCAGCGCTTTCCTTCCCTGTAGAGCGCCTGGCGGCGAGCTTCAAAGTCTGCGTCCAGCTTGCGCACCTCGTCAAAAAACAGGTCTATGGTGGGCGATTCAAAGCAGCTGTCGGGGAGAAACTTGGCCACCTCCACGTCGGCTTTTTCCAGCGGATAGCCGCATTCGCGGGCCAGGATCAAAATTTTGCGCAGCACGTCCACTCCGCTCAGGTCAACGCGCGGGTCGGGCTCCGAGTAGCCCCGCTCCTGGGCCATTTTTATGGCCTGGCTCATCGTCACGTTTTCGCTGATGGTGTTGAAAATAAAGTTGAGCGTACCGGAGAGCACGGCCTCCAGCGTGGTAATTTTGTCGCCGCTAAGCATCAGCTCGTTTATTGTTTTAATCACGGGCAGGCCTGCGCCCACGTTCGTTTCGTACAGAAATTTCACCCCCCGTGTGCGCGACAGGTCTTGCAGGTGCCGGTAGCGCGCGTAGGCGCCCGAGCAGGCAATTTTGTTGGCGGTTATCACCGATACAAACGATTGCAGCGCCTTTGCGTAAACGTTGGCCACCTCTTCGCTGGCGGTGCAGTCAACGAAAATGCTGCTGCGCAGGTTGACCGAAGCGATGTTTTGCACAAAGTCGCTCAGGTTGAGCGGCGCTCCCTTTCGCTCGAGCTCGCCTCTTACGTCGTCGAGGTTGAGGCCTTGCACGTCGAACAGCATTTTGCGGGAGTTCATCACGCCCACCACGTTTATCTTGAGGCGATGGTTGGCCATCAGGTCTTCGCGCTGCTGCCGTATTTGCTGCACTAAATTTCCACCCACAGTACCCACTCCGGCTATATACAGGTGTACCTCTCTATAGCCCGACAAAAAAAAAGCTTCGTGGATTACGTTAAGCGCCTTGCGCAGGTTTAGCTTGTGGACAACGGTGGAGATGTTGAGCTCGGACGAGCCTTGCGCAATGGCGACCACGTTTACGCCGTTTTTGCCCAGAGCGTTGAACAGCTTGCCCGAAATGCCCGGCATGCGCTTCATGTTTTCGCCTACAATGGCGATGATAGACATTTTTTCCTCCACCCTCAACCCGATAGTGCGGTGGCGTATTTCGGCCTCAAATTCGGCCTCTATGGTTTGCCGAGCCTGCTCCACGTGCTCCGGCGCTATGGCAAAGGTGATGGACTGCTCCGAGGAGGCCTGCGAAATGAGGATTACGCTGACTTTGGCCTCCGCCAGCGCGCCAAAGAGGCGCTTGGAGATGCCCGATATGCCGGTCATTCCCACGCCGTGCAGCGTGAGCAGCGCAATGTCGTCGATAGAGGATATGCCTTTGATGACCTGGTCGGTCGATGCGTCGGCGTGAGCGTTTACCAGCGTTCCGTCGGCGGTGGGGTTGAAGGTGTTTTTTATCCACATGGCAATGTTGGCGGCCAGCAGCGGATGTACGGTAGGCGGGTAAATAACCTTGGCGCCAAAGTTCGACAGCTCAAACACTTCGGAGTAGCTCAGGTGCTTAATGGTGTAGGCTTTTTCTACCTTGCGCGGGTCTGCGGTCATAAATCCGTCTACATCCGTCCAAATTTCCACCGACGAGGCGCCTGTGGCGGCGGCAAGGATGGCGGCGGTGTAGTCGCTTCCGCCTCGTCCGAGCGTAGTGGTGGCGCCGGAGCCGTCGGAGGCGATGAAGCCCGGCAGCACCGCGCGTCCGGTAAGGCCAGACAGCATTGCCCGGCAGCGCTCGGTCGTTTTTGCAAAGTCTACGGAGGCTTTGCCAAACGTGCTGTCGGTTTTTATGATGCTGCGCGCGTCCACCAGCACGGCGTCTGCTATGGTTTCGCTCAGCAGGAACGCGCTCATGCGCTCGCCGAAGCTCAGCACGTAGTCCTGCAGCTTGGGCGTGAGCTCGCGCAGGCGGGCTATGCTTTGGAGGTAGTCTTCGAGCTCGTTGAGCATGACCTTCAGCTCGCTCAGCACGTGCCCCTGCTGCTGGGGCTTCACCAGCGATTTGGCCGCATTCAGGTGGCGCTGCTCTATCTCGTTCAGCGCTTCTTTGAAATTTTCATCTCCCGACGCGGCGGCGGCGCTTGCCTTCACCAGCTGGTCGGTTACGCCTCCAAGCGCCGATACTACGATAAGCTTATTGTCGGCGCTTTGCTCCACAATGGACTTTACCCTCTTTATGCTTTCGGGTGTGGCCACCGAAGAGCCTCCAAATTTCAGTACTTTTACCATGTACAATGCTTCGTTATAATGAAATAATTATTTGACAATCAACAAAATAATTGATAACTTTTCGGCAAAAAGTTTGGATAATTGTTTGAAAATCAGCATCTTTACGGATAAAATCAAAACATGTAAAGAAATGAATACAAGCCATTACCCAAACGTTAAATCGCTGCTATACGGCGTGCTGGAAAATGCCACTTTTGACAACCTCAAAAATTGCCGTAAAAATTTTATAGTGAACGTATTAATTCTGTTTGCGGGCATCAAAGGCAGGATAAATTTCCTGCAAATGTCCCGATTTTCAGGCCAATGCGAGCAGCATTTCAGGAGCAATTTTGAAAACAAATGTAACCTTCAGCATGCTAACTGGGCGATGATTAAGGACAAAATCACCGAATGCGTCGTGGCGTTTGCCCCTTGCTTTATCAATAAAAGCGGCGCGAAGACCTACGGGCTCGGCTCGTACTGGTCGGGCTGCGCCAAGCAGGCCAAGCGTGGGCTTGAAATCTGCGGATTTGCCGCCGTGGACATTCCCCTGAACACGGCTTTCCATTTGAATGCCATTCAAACGACAAAGGTGGAAAATCAACGGATTTTGATACGGCAATTCGTTTATTTCCAACGGATTTTGATACGGCAATTCGTTTATTTTCAAATGATTAAGTTGTATTTTTTTGAGAATTAGTGGCTATGTCACCATGTCATTAGGATTAAAATTAAACAGCTCAAAAATCTTTTTTTGTATTGGATTCAAATCAGGAATAGCTAAGCGTTTTTCATTTTTCCCGATTTTCAATTCGCACAATTTGACATCATGAATTTCCGCAACAATGTCATTAAACGACAGCTGAGAGCCGTTCTTTTCATTAAATGTTTTAAGGAAAGGGTAAATTTTCTTTTCCATTGCGTGGATGACAGCATACGCAAAGATGCATACCTGTACATGCCCCCGCGCTTGCGCTTCGTTGCAGTGATAAACCGGGCGTGCGCAGATGTTGTCACTCTTCAAATCTCGAAAAGCGTGCTCAACGTGCTGAAGATTTTTATACTGTGCGCGCACCATTGCGGCCGTCAGCGTTTCGGAATTTACGTTCGTGCAAACAACATATTTTCTGAACAGGCTTTCCGTATGCTCGAACGCTTCCTGGTTGAAGGTAATCTTAAAGTTGTCATTGTCAATCGCAGCAATGGAATAGTATGAAGCCATTTTACAGGTGTCGAGCGTTTTATAAACTCTTTTTTTATAGCTGTCGATATCTTTGAGGCTAAAGGATGTTTTCAGCTTTTTATTTTCTGAGGCGCCCTTTTGAAGATTCTGCTCATTCTCCATATTCTTAAACTTGCGATTTTTCCATGACGCTTCTATGAGCTTCAGCAGCTCATCGGCATGGTCTTTTTTGTGCTGATGGCAGCGCTTCCCGGAGGCCTCCAGCGCCGCGTTGACGGAGAGAACGTAGCGCTTGCTGCCTTCGCTCACCTCTGCCAAATCCTTGCTGAAAAGGCTTAGCTGGATGACATTTCTTTTGAGCAGGTCATCGATGTCCGAACGGGTTAGGCCGGTGATGAAATTTATATCGGATGCTTTTAAATTTTCATCATTTTCAAGATGATACATGATTTTCATGCCGCGATCGCCCACAAAAATAAGCTCTTTGATGCCGAACTTGTTTTTCAGCGCTAAAACCTGCTCGCCCACCGTGGCGGTATCTGCCGTATTTCCTTCAAAAACGGTGGCTTTCAACGGAAAGCCGGTCTCGTCGCAGATTAAGCCGATGCACAGCTGTTTTTTGCCGGCTTTCTTGTCCCTGTTGTACCCAAAGGAGGACAGCACGTTCTGCGTACCCTCAAAGTAGGTGCTGGTTATATCGTACAGGTACATGCGGCTGGAGGTATGGTGGCAGCGAAACCACTTGCTGTCTATTGATGGCTGATAGTAAGGGATGGAGCCTAATACGCGGTAGATATCCGCCACCTTCAGCGAGGTCGTATCCACGCCCGCTATGGCGGCGATATGGGGTTCCCTTTTGAGCCAGCTAAATATGCTTAACTTGCTGCCTCCGGTGGCTATTTTTCCCAGGATCATTGCCTTTACGATGCCGACGTTGCAGGCGGGAAGGGTGCGGGAAAGCAGCTCGTCTATGCGTAAATCCTGCATTATCCTGCTCAAAAAGAATGGATCGCATAGTCCATGCACCGGCTTACTCCGATAGCTTTCGGGGATACGGTTTTGTCCGCTGCCCGCGCGGGCTTCGAGGCGGCTTGCCCCCTCAGCAAATCCTGTATTCCCTGTATCAGCTCTTCGGGTAAATGGGAAAGATTTGCTTCCACTTTTGTCTTGATTTTACCCCCTTCGCGGTACTTGGAGCACAGCAGGGTTGCCCTGTATTCCTTTCCTCTTATGCGAGTAACATTGCGTTGTATGTACATAGCAGCTATTTTATTGCCTACAAAGATACAGCTTATATTTCTAATTTAAAAGTGATAATATGTTTATTTATCATAATATTAGTTGCTACAAATTTGGCTATTTTTGACCTTATCTGCTGTGTAGCTGAATTATCCCGTAGCAAAATCCGTTATAAATGCTTATATTCACGGCTGCCGAATTGCAAATTCGGCAGGACGGAGCCCCGCGCCCCGCGCCCCGCGCCCCGCGCCCCGCGCCCCGCGCCCCGCGCCCCGCGCTTCGCGCTTCGCGCCCCGCGCCCTGCGCCCTGCGCCCCGCGCTTCGCGCCATTAACCATTAACCGTTAACCATTAACCATTAAAAAAAGGGGATTACCGGTACAAGAAGCTGCTTCCGCCAATAAACTCGCGGATGATGGAGGTAGGCGGGATTTTTTGCTCATCTTCGGGGCTGATGAACTCAAAGTAGCTAAGGAACTTGAGGAGGCGGCAGGCCTCTGCGTAGACCGTATCGTTGGGGAGCACCCTGTACAGCATGGGCTCTGCGTACTTGCGGAGCACGTTGATTTCGTAGAGCAGCGAAGAGTTGAACATGATATCCGCATTTTCCTGAAAGGGGAAAATATTTTTGTCCTCCCCCCGCCGCACGCTTGCCCAGCGGTGGAGCGTTGCCTGCGCGCTGTTGCCTCGAAAGAACGCATCGCGCACAAGCCTTCTCAGCAGCCGGTTGTCGGTTGTGGAGATGCGGTTATTTTCGTCGAGGTTGATAAACGTGAGCGCGGAGGCGTAGATGCGGAGCTTGTTGCGGGGGTTTATGGCTTCGGTGAGCTTAGGGTTGAGCGCGTGGATGCCCTCCACGATGAGGATATCTTTTTCGCCCAGCTCCATGCAGGCGCCGTTGTAGGAGCGCGTGCCGCTGCCGAAGTCGAACTTGGGCAGCTGCACGCGCTTGCCGCGCAGCAGCGCGTCGAGGTGGTCGTTGAAGAGGTCGAGGTCAACCGCGTTGATGCTCTCGAAGTCGTGCTCGCCGTTTTCGTCGAGCGGCGTTTGGTCGCGGTTTACGAAGTAGTTGTCCATTTCGAGCACCTTGGGCGCAAATCCCGCCACCTTTAGCTGTATGGACAGGCGCTTGGAGGTGGTTGTTTTTCCGCTCGACGATGGCCCGGCTATCAGCACGAGCCTCACGTTGGGGCTGAGCGATGCGATGCGGTCGGCCGTTTGCGCGTACTTTTTTTCGTGCAGCGCCTCCGACACCTTAATCAGCTCATCGCCGCCGTTGCGCTGCACCAGCTCGTTGATTTGCCCCACAGCGCCCGCCTGCAGGATGTCCACCCAGAGCTTGTGCTCCTGAAAGACGTCGAACATTTTGCGCTGTATGGTAACCTTTTCCAGCGCCTCCGCGTTGCCTGCCTTCGGGAACATCAGGAGCATGCCGTTGTAGTACGGGGTAAGCCCAAAGCTGCTCAAGGCGCCTGTAGCGGGCACCAGCGGCCCGTAGAAGTGGTCGGCGTAGCCGTCGAGGTAGTAAACCGACGTGTAGAGCTTGCCGCGCGTTTGCTGTAGCCGCGCTTTTTCCACGTATCCCTGCCGCCGAAAGACGTCTATAGCCTCCTTTGTCGGCACTTTGGTTTTTTCAAAGGGCAGGTTTGCCGCCACCAGCTCGCGCATGCGCCGGGCGATAGCGCCCACCATTGGCGCGCTAAGGCCGCCCACGCCGTTCAGCTCGCAGTAGAAGCCGTTGGAGACGGAGTGCTCTACGCTAAGGCTGTACGCAGGAAAGGTATCCTTAACCGCCTTTTGCAGCAGAAACGCGAGCGAGCGCTGGTAGCACCGCCGTCCGTCGGGGTGGGCGTAGCCGATAAAGCGGACGGTTTGCGGATTCGACGCCTCGTACCACAGCTCCTTGAGCTGGTTGTTGGCCAGCGCCGCAAGAATGGCAGACTCCAGCCGGATGTTTTGGTCTTCCGCAATTTGCAGCAGCGATGTACCCGGCTCGTAGGCCTTTGTAACACCGTTGTTTTCGCAGTATATATTCACGAGCTTCATTTTCAACGCTTACTTTTTACAGCTTATAGCTTACAACTTACAACTTAATAACTTACAACTTACAACTTACAACTTGATAACTTATAACTTATAGCTTACCACTTAATAACTTACCCCTTACCCCTTACCCCTTTTCCAGATACAGCTTAGCCAGCTTAGCGATATACTTTCCCACCACGTCAAACTCCAAGTTCACCACCGAGCCCTGCTTTATGGCGTGAAAGTTGGTGTGCTCGTAGGTGTAGGGGATGATGGCCACCTGAAATTCGCCGTGCTGCGAGTTGACCACCGTAAGGCTCACGCCGTTCACGGCGATGGAGCCTTTTTCCACCGTAATATTTCCGGCGGCGGGGTCGTAGGCGAAGGTGAAGTACCAGCTGCCGTTGGCCTCCCTCACTTCGCGGCACACCGCCGTTTGGTCAACGTGCCCCTGCACGAGGTGTCCGTCGAGCAGGCTGTCGATTTTCATGCTGCGCTCCACGTTCACCTCGTCGCCTGCGGCGAGCAGGCCAAGGTTGGACTTTTGCAGCGTTTCCAGGATGGCGGTCACGGTGTACGCTTGGCTGTTGCAGCGCACTACCGTGAGGCACACCCCGTTGTGGGCAACGCTCTGGTCAACCTTCAGCGCCGAGGCAAAGGGGCATGCGAGCGTGATGTGCAAGTTTTCTTTTTCGCGCTCCAGCGCCGCTACCCTTGCCGTAGCTTCTACAATTCCTGAAAACATTTTTTGAAAGTTGAAAGTTGAAAGTTGAAAGTTGAATTAGCGCAAAGCGCTCAAAAAATCGCTGAGCGATGCTCCGCATGGCCAAAAATTACGAATTATTTTTTAGCGCACAGATTACGCAGATTTTTATTGATTTGCGCAGATTTTAGCCTTTTCTTTATCTGCGTAAATCATAAAAATCTGCGTAGTCTGTGCGCTATTTTTACACAAAACTATGCCGAACGCAGTATAATTTCTAAATTGGGCGGGCCAACCCCGCCCCTACGCGCCAATTCCTGCTCCTCCCGCGCGCCTCGCGCCAATTCCTAATTCTTAATTCCTAATTCCTAATTCCTAATTCCTAATTCCCAATTCACTCGTACTTTGCTACGTCGAACTTGAGCAGGACAAACAGGAGGATGGTGAACGCCCAGAGCGACGACCCTCCGTAGCTGATAAAGGGTAGGGGGATGCCCACTACGGGGGCGATGCCGATAGTCATGCCGATGTTTACGGCGATGTGGAAGAACAGGATGGCGGCAACGCCGTAGCCGTAGAACTTGGCAAAGGCGCTTTTTTGGCGTTCGGCTATGTTGAGGATTCGCACCAGCAGGAGCAGGTACAGGCCTACCACCACCGTAGCGCCCCAGAAGCCCCACTCTTCGCCCACGGTGCAGAATATGAAGTCGGTGCTTTGCTCCGGCACAAAGTTCCCCTTTGTTTGCATGCCGCCTAAGAACCCTTTACCGGTCAGCCCCCCGGAGCCGATAGCGATTTTGGACTGGTGAACGTTGTATCCCCAGCCTTTGACGTCGGATTCTATGCCCAGCATGTCGTTTATTCTGCGGCGCTGGTGCTCCTTTAGCACGTTGTCGAACACGTAGTCCACCGAGTAGGTAATGCTGACGGAGGCGACGAAAAATCCGATGATGAAGAAGATGTGCTTCAGCCTGTGCCACCACGCGTATATGGCGGCTACGGGCAGCATCACCGCGTGCGCCAGGATGAGCGATTCAAAGAGCGGAATGCGGATGTCCAGCGGCCTCAGCCCAAAGTAGAGCGCCAGCGTTACGGCGGCCACCAGCGCCATGTTGATGAAGCCCGCCTTGTGCTGCCGGCTGATGGCCATGAAGACGCCGGTGCACAGCAGGCTGATAAAAATGGTGATGGCAACCTGCTCCACCAGCAGCGACAGGATGAACAGGAGGATGAGGAACAGGCACGATAGTAAAATCCACGTTTTGAGGCCTGCTCTGTAGAGGACGATGATGAGCGAGGTAAACACGAGCGCCGAGCCGGTATCGTGCTGCAGGAGCGTGAGGGCAAACGGCGCAAGGATAATGGCGATAGCCCGCGTAGCGCCTCCAAAATTTTGTATGCGGAAGCCATGTGCGCTCACGATCTTGGCCAGCATCAGCGCAGCCGCAACCTTCATAAACTCTACCGGCTGAATGCTCACCACCCCCAGCGAAAGCCACGACTTGGAGCCGTTGATTTCCTGCCCGAATACGAGCGTGGCAACGCCGAGCAGCAGCATAGCGATGTACAGGGCGCCGCAAAAGAAGCGGTAGAACTGGCTTTCTATGATCATCACCAGTATGGCGATCACGCAGGCCATCCCCACCCACAGCGCCTGAAGCCGGCTCTGGTTGTGCGCATCAAAAAAGCGGGGGTACTCTTCGTTAAACCCCGACGTGTATATGCACAGCAGGCCAATCGCCATGAGCGTCAGCCATATCAGGATTACCCCCCAGTCTGCTTTGAGCAGCAGCTTATTGTTTCGACGGTACGCCATTTTGTTGAATTAAATTTCCGCTCACCACGTAATTCTCACACCATGTGCGCGCAACGGTTTTTGTCAAGTATTTTTCTACAATCAGGCTGGCCGTTGGCGCAGCCCACTTTGCCCCGGCCCCGCCGTTTTCTACGTATACCGCCACGGCTATCTTGGGGTTATCTTTGGGCGCAAAGCAGATGAACACCGAGTGGTCTTCGCCGTGCGGATTTTGCGCCGTGCCCGTTTTTCCGCACAGCTCAACGCCGGCTATCTGGGCTATGCGCGCCGTCCCCCCGGGCTGCGTAACGGCGTAGCTCATGCCTTGCGCTATCGGCTCAAAGTGCCTGCGGTCGATGGTGGTGAAGCGCGGCACAAAGAAGCTGCTGTCCGGCTTTTCGCCGCCAACGCTTTTGACGATGTGCGGAGTATAGTAAAACCCGCGGTTGGCAATGGTGGCGGCAATGTTGGCCATGTGCAGCGGGGTAACGCCCAGCTCCCCCTGGCCGATGGCCAGCGATATGATGCTTAGCGATTTCCACCGGTTGGCGCCGTGCATGCGGTCGTAGATTGCTGCCGTGGGCAGGATGCCGCGCAGCTCGTTGGGGATGTCGGAGTTGAGCCTGCGCCCTATGCCGAAGCTTTCGACGTGCCTGCGCCACGTCGCAAAGCCTGTCTGCGGGTTGTTGTGCTTGTCTATAATGCTGCGAAAAACGTGGCAGTAGTACGTGTTGCACGAAACTTGCAGGGATTGCGTCAGGTTAACCGGCGAAAAGTGCCCGTGGCACCCCACGAAGCGCTTCCCAAAGGCGTACCCGCCGGCGCAGCTGTGCGGCGTTTTTTCGGTGGCCACCCCCTCCTGTAGCGCAATGAGCGCGTTGATGCACTTAAAGATGGAGCCGGGCGGGTACTGCGCCATCACGGCGCGGTTAAACAGCGGCTTCATGGGGTCGCTGATGAGGGCGTTTCGCTCGGCAACGCGGTGTACGTCAATAAACAGCTCGGGGTCGAAGTTGGGCGTGGATACCAGCGTGAGGATTTCGCCCGTAGACGGCTCTATGGCCACGATGCTCCCCACCTTATTTTGCATCAGCCGCTCGCCGTACTCCTGCAGCTCGGCGTCTATGGTGCACACGATGCGCTTGCCGGGAACTGCGGCGGTATCCAGCTTCCCCTCGGCGTAGGAATTTTTTACGCGGTTGTAAACGTCGCGCATGTAGATGTTCACGCCCCGCTTGCCGCGCAGCGCTTTTTCGTAGGAGTACTCTACGCCGATTTTGCCCATGTAGCTGCCCTGCGTGTAGAACGGGTCGGCGGCGATGCTGCCGGTGTCGGCCTCGCCAATGTAGCCTATCAGGTTGCCCGCAACGCGGCGCGGGTAGGAGCGTATGCTGCGAGCCTGAGCGTAAAAGCCGGGAAACTTAAACCATTTCTCCTGAAGCAGCGCAAAGGCCTCCATAGAGATTTGGCGGTGAAACAGCGCAGGCTGGTACGCTGCCGTTTTCTTGGCCTTAGATTTGATGCCGCTCAGCGTAAGCAGAATTTGTTCGGGCGAAACGCCCAGCGCCTGCGACAGCGCCGCCGTGTCGAAGGACGATACCTCGCGCGGAACGACCACAATGTCGTACACCGTTTGGTTGCCTACCAGAAGCGTCCCGTGGCGGTCGTAAATAAGGCCGCGGGCGGGGTACTGAAGCTCGTAGCGCATTACGTTCTGGTCGGCAACGCGCTTGTAGTACCCGTCTACAACCTGAATGTAGAACAAACGTCCTGCTATAATGGTGCATACAAGCGTAAAAAAAATGGCTATGTATAGCCTTCTATTTGCAAATTCGTTCACTTATCGGTAGCGATTATCTCTTTTCTCAAAGAAAATTTCCAGCATTATCATGATAACAACCGCCGCCGTTGCGCTCAGCAGCGCGCGCAGCAGCGTAAAGTAAGCTTCGTAGAGCGTAAATATCTCCAGGAAGAACAGCGCCAGGTGAAAGGCAAAGGACAGGATAAAGGCGTAGAAGGTGAAGTTGAAAAACTTCAGCGTGTAGATGGAGGGGCGCACGCCCTTGTTGGGCTCTTCCCTGCTGACAAACCGCTTTACCACCAGCGGGCGAACAAAGCCCACGAGCACGCACGCTGCGGCGTTCAGACCCAGCGTACCCGACAGCGCATCTACCGACAGCCCAAGCGAAAAGGATATCAGCAGCAGGTAAACCCTGGAGATGCTCATCGGGAGTATCAAGATGTAAAGAATGTAGATGCAGGGCGCTACAAACGAGTTGAGGATGCCGCGCAGCTGGAGGTTGTTGAACAAAAGAATTTGTCCGGCAACTAAGGCTACTGCGACAAGAATATTTTTTTGCCACTTGTTCATTTAGTACCATATTTGTTGCGTTGATATTTGCCGCTCAACTTCCCGGAGCTCCGAGTAGCGCGAAAACCGCGTGATGTTCACGTAGCGAAGCTTTTTGAAATCCACCTCCAGCTTGACGCGGATTTCATGAAAGTTGCCCTTTTTTATTTCGTGCGAGGCCACCGTCCCTATAAAAATACCTTCGGGAAACATGGCGGAGTAGCCGCTGGTTTCTACGGTATCGCCCACCGCTATGCTCACGTGCTGAGGCACCTCCGACAGGATGGCTTCGCGGTAGCTAAGCCCGTCCCACATCAGCGTGCCCAGGTACCCGTTTTGCCGGATGCGGGCGCTGATTTTGAAGTCGCGGTTGAGCAGCGACATCACAATCGCGTAGTGCGGCGACGTGTTGACAACAATCCCCACAACCCCGTTGTCCGTCACCACCCCCATGTCCGAAACGATGTTGTCCCACCGCCCAATGTCAAGCACAAGGTAGTTGTGCTGCTTGTTGGTCGTGCCGCTCACCACCTTGGCGGGCATGTAGGTAAACAGCGTCCCCTCCCGCGCGTTCAGCTGCCGCGCGCTGTGCGCCGTGTCGATGCTCCCGTAGCGGTCGAGCAGGTTGCGCAGCTTGGCGTTTTCGGACAGCAGCGCCTCGTTGTAGGCGTTGAGCGAAAGGTAGTCCGTGCACTGGCGCGCCAGCTTAAAGCAGTAGCTCTGCACCTCCTGCACAACGCCGTATACTTGCGTTTGCTGGTAGTAGGTGTTGTGCAGGAGTAGCGTTACGGCAATGCTTTCCAGCAGGAAGAAGATGATAAATTCGTGAAAGCGGAGTATAAATTTCAGCAAGTTACCCATGGAGCAGTTCGGCATTAAAGTTTACGTGCAAACCGGCGGCGCATAGCGCGCGCATGGCTACCTCATCAGGAAGAGGAAGTTCCCGATATTTTTCAGCGCGATGCCCGTTCCTCTTGCCACCGCGTGCAGCGGGTCTTCCACCACCTGGAAGGGGATGTTGATTTTTTCCGACAATCGCTTATCCAGCCCGCGCAGCAGCGCTCCGCCGCCGGTCAGGTACACGCCTTTGGTCACCACGTCGGCGTACAGCTCCGGCGGCGTTTGCTCCAGCACGCCCAGGATGGCGCTTTCTATTTTGGAGATGGAGCGGTCGAGGCTGTAGGCTACCTCCTGGTACGAAATGGGCACTTCGATGGGGAGCGCAGTCATCAGGTTTGGGCCGCGAACGGAGTAGTCGGCGGGAGGATTATCGAGGTCGGTAATGGCGCTGCCCACGTTGATTTTAATGTCTTCGGCCGTGCGCTCGCCGATTTTTATGTTGTGCTGGTGCCGCATGTAGGCCTGTATATCGGCCGTAAACACGTCGCCGGCTATGCGCACGCTCTTGTTGCACACAATGCCGCCCAGCGCAATGACCGCAATTTCGGCGGTACCGCCGCCTATGTCAACAATCATGTTTCCCTCCGGGGCTTCTACGTCAATGCCGATGCCGAGCGCGGCGGCCATCGGCTCGTAAATCAGGTACACGTCCTGTCCTCCGGCGTGCTCGGCAGAATCGCGCACGGCGCGTATCTCCACCTCCGTGCTCCCCGACGGGATGCACACCACAATGCGCAGCGACGGCTTGAAGATATGCCTGCCGGAGTTGATTTTTTTTATCATGCCGCGCATCATTTGCTCGGCGGCGTTGAAGTCGGCTATTACGCCGTCGCGCAGCGGACGAACCGTCTTGATGTTTTCGGGCGTTTTGCCGTGCATTTGGCGTGCAGGATCGCCAACGGCAATCAGCCTGCCCGTGTTCTGGTCTATGGCCACAATTGAAGGTTCGTCAACCACTATGCGGTCGTTGTGGATGATGACGGTGTTGGCAGTGCCTAAGTCCATTGCCAGCTCCTGGTTTAGAAATGATAGAAATCCCATCGTTAATCGTTTACAGTGTTATAGTTTATAATTTTGCATCCTCTCAATTTATACAGCTCGGGTGCGCTAATGCTTAAAGTGCCTTACCCCTGTTGTTACCATCGCCACGCCGTTTGCGTTGCAGTACTCAACGCTTTGCCGGTCGTTCACCGAGCCTCCCGGCTGGATGATGGCCGCTACTCCCGCCTTGTGCGCTATTTCTACGCAGTCGGGGAAGGGGAAAAAGGCGTCGGAGGCCATCACCGCGCCCTGTAGCGAAAATCCGAACGTCCCGGCCTTTGCGACGGCCTGGCGCAGGGCGTCTACCCGCGAGGTTTGCCCTACGCCGGCGGCGAGCAGCTGGCGGTTTTTGGCCAGCACAATGGCGTTGGACTTGGCGTGCTTTACCAGCCGGTTGGCAAAGAGCAAGTCCTCCACCTGCTCTGCGGTGGGCTTGGCCGTGGTTACGGAGGTCAGGTCTTTTTCCGTTTCCGCCCGCAGGTCGCGGTCCTGCGCGGCCACGCCGTTGAGCAGCGCGCGGCTTTGCGTGGCGGGCAGCTCAAGCGTTTTTGCCGCGAGCAGGATGCGGTTTTTCTTTTGCTTCAGGATTGCCAGCCCCTCTGCGCTGTAAGCGGGGGCAATCACCACTTCGCAAAACAGCCGGCTCACCTCCGCTGCGGTTTCCCGGTCCAGCTCGCGGTTGCACACCAGCACGCCGCCAAACGCGGATACGGGGTCGCCCGCAAGCGCGGCGCGCCATGCTTCCGGAAGCGTAGCGCGCGAGGCCGCCCCGCACGCGTTGTTGTGCTTGAGGATGGCAAACGTGGGGGCGACAAACTCCCGGATGAGGCTCACCGCGGCGTCTATATCGAGCAGGTTGTTGTACGATACTTCTTTGCCGTGCAGCTGGTCGAACATTTCGCCAAAGCTGCCGTAGAACGCCGCCTTTTGGTGCGGGTTTTCGCCGTAGCGCAGCGGCATGGCGCCGTGCACGCTCTGCTTAAACGAGGGGATGTGCTCGCTGCGGTTAAAGTAGGAAAAGATGGCGCTATCGTAGTGGCTCGACACGTTGAACGCTTGCGCTGCCAGGTATTTGCGGTTGGCCAGCGTAGTGCCGCAGCCATTTTCCTTGAGCATGGCCAGCAGCTCGGCGTACTGGCGGCGCGACGCTACCACCGCCACATCGCTGTAATTCTTTGCGGCGGCGCGGATGAGCGAAATCCCGCCGACGTCTATTTTTTCGATTATTTCGGCCTCGGAGGCCCCCGAAGCCAGCGTTTCCTCAAAGGGGTACAAATCCGCTATCACCAGGTCGATTTCGGGGATTTCGTACTGCTCCAGCTGGGCCAGGTCGTCGGGGGTGTTGCGGCGTGCAAGGATTCCGCCAAAGACTTTCGGGTGCAGCGTTTTCACCCGACCGCCAAGGATAGACGGGTACCCCGTAAGGCTTTCGACCGCCTGCGCCTCCGCGCCAAGGCCTTCGATGAAGCTCAGCGTGCCACCTGTCGAATATATTTTAACGCCGTTACTGCTAAGGTATTGAACTATCTCATCGAGCCCATTTTTGTAAAATACCGAAAGAAGTGCGCTTTTGATTTTTTTGCTGCTAAGCATTCTCTAATATAACAATAAATAATTTGTACACAACAACTTACATCCCAATAGCGGGGTGCTTTTCAAATTTTAAAGATAGTTAAATATATTGGATTTTGCCAAGTCTCTTTAGCGATGTTTCTACTAAAAAAACTTAAAAAACGGAATATTTGAATTTTTTCTGATAGGGTGAGTTGTTTTAATGGTTTTTGGATGAATTTGCAAGAAAAACACCGGGTTAACCTTAATGGAGCTTGAATGAGGCTTGAATGGGGCTTTAATGAGGCTTGAATAGGGCTTTAATGAGGCTTTAATGAGGCTTGAATAGGGCTTGAATGAGGCTTGAATGAGGCTTGAATGAGGCTTGAATGGGGCTTGAATAGGGCTTGCGCTTTTTTCCCCCGCAGCGCTTCAATATTTCAAAACCCGCTCGGCACTCCCCGCAGCTTCATGCAATTCATTGCAAATCAACATAATCAGCAGCTCACAGCGCACAGCTCACAGCGCACAACTTTCAACTTTCAACTTACAACTTACAACTTACAACTTTCAACTTACAACTTACAACTT
>JAIROF010000143.1 GCA_031257655.1 Prevotellaceae bacterium
GCCAACGATTTTTGCAAACTCCTCAAGGCTCAGCTTGCCACGCCCAACGTCCAGCAGCGTCCCGACGATGGCGCGTACCATGTTGCGCAAAAAGCGGTTGGCGGTAATGGTGAAAACGAGGGTGTTGTTTTCTTTATTTTCGGCCCAGCGCGCTTCGTATAGCGTGCAAATGTTGGTTTTGACGTCGCTATGCAGCTTGGCAAAGCTGGTAAAATCGGTTGTGCCGAGCAGCAGGCGGGCGGCAGCGTTCATGGCGGCTACGTTGAGCGGATGGTGCACGTAGCAGGCGTAGTCCGTCAGGAATGGATTTTTTACAGGCGTAACAACGTACTTGTACGTGCGGGAGATGGCGTCGAAGCGGGCGTTAGCGGCGTCCGGCACGGGCTGCAGGGAGTGACAGGCAATGTCTGGGGGCAGGATTTTGTTGAGCTTGGGCGTAAACTTCTGCTCGTTAAGGCGCTTTAGGGTTTCAAAATGCGCGGTAAAGCGGTGCGCATGGACGCCGGCATCGGTGCGCCCGCAGCCCAGCGTTTCAACGCGTTCGCCCAGCAGCAGCTGCAGGGCGCTGTTGAGCTCCGCCTGAACGGTGTGCGCATTTTTTTGCCGCTGCCAGCCGTGGTAGGCGGCGCCGTTGTACGATATGTGGATGAAGTATTTGATGCGATTGTTGCTAAAGCTCGCGGTGTTGCCCCGATAGCCAACGCTGCAAGCGTTACACAAAAATTTGATGCGAGAGCCATCCCGCCTTGCGAGAGCCATCCCGCCTGACGCAAAACCGGGCGCTAAAGGTCGTCAGCTTACTTGTTAAGTCTCAACCCAACGGATAGCTGCACTGTTCCAAGTCCTTCGAGTATTTTGTCCGGCATGGTTTCGCTTGTTGTTGTTCCGTTAATCGTTTGTTTGTAATTTTTAAATGTGCCGCCCATTAGCGAGACTTTGAAGCCAAGCGCAAACTCCTTTGAGAGTCCAATATCGTAACCTACTGATAGATTTGAGCCTAATGTGCTTGCGGTTATTTTTATGCTTTCAGCATCGTTGGAAAACAACCTGTCAGTATAGCCCATATAGCCAAATCCGATAGCGAAAACCCAACAATTTTTTTTCTGAAAATCAAAAAGCCGAAGCATGTAGTTGGCGCCTATATAGCTGAAAGCAATTTTGTCGCTTAAGGTGCCCGAACCGATATAATTTCCATTTCTATCATTTAGCGCACCATAGCCCAAGGTACGTCCGAATAGCTGCTGTGAGAACATTAGCTCAGCACCCATATACTCTGTGAAAAAATACGCAGCCTGAACGCCATAGTGAAAACCCGATTTCATCTTTTTGTAGTGTTCTCGCCATTCTGCGTCAAGCTCGCTTGACACTTTTGCAGTTCTGTATTGCCAACCGCCATCGGCGGCAAGCCTGAAATGAGGAAAAACCGCCCGGTAAGCATGTTCTGCTTCTGCCGCTTCTGCCGCTTCGGTGGTATCTTCGGTAATTTCGAGCTTCAAAACATCTGCCGTTATTCTATGGCAGGTGCTCCATATATCGGGGGCCGAATGGTTGGTAATTTTCAAAGCATTTCCGCCTGCTTTTCGCGTTTCGGTTTTTGCTTTATCGAGCACAACGGCGTAGCCGCAATCTATCGAAAAACCCGAGTCGCCGACTTTAAGTGTGCCTAATTTTTCTGCGTTGGGCGGCGCTTGTTCGTCCACTTCAAAAACTCGCACTTTTTGTGTGTAGTCAAGTGGAGGATAAGTTTTCTGCATTGACGAGGTCAATTTTGCAGCACAGGAAGTCAAGAATAGCGCGCTTCCGATAACCAAAAAAATATTCTTGTTCATTCTCATTATTGCACAGAGGTGCACGGAGGCTTCACAGAGGAGCACAGAAGGCTTACGCCGGAATTTGTTTGGTAGAATTTTCCTCATTTTTTTTGTTTGATAATTTACATTATATTAAATAGGATTTTCTTTACACAAGCATTCTTACATCCCGTCATCTCGTATTGCCGCGTCAAGTCCTGCCTTTCAGGCAGGTTACACGAGGGCATTTGCTCGTCCGCAGGTCGCAGACCTGCGGTTATGAGTGTCCTGCCTTTCAGGCCGACGCAATGCGGTGATGTTGCCCCGCAGGTCGCAGCTGAGAAAAAAACAAGCACGCTTACATCCCGTATTGCCGCGTCAAATCTTGCTTTGACGCTGCCCCGCAGGTCGCGGCAATAAAAAAAAAATCGGTAAGGCTATAAGCCGGGTTCTGTCGGGCTCTATCATTTATCTAGGCGCTGCGTCTCCGTAGCGCTCAAGCAACCTACCCCCCAGCATCGGACGAGCAGCCCTGTAGCGCTGGTGTACGTGGTCTTGCAAGCCACGGTGCGTACTGCCGACGGGTGTTGCCACCGCCGCGGTAGGCTCTTACCCCACCTTTTCACCCTTATCGCACCGAAGCACGACGGTTGTTTTCTGTTACGCATTGCATGCCCTTACGAGCATCTACCCGTTAGGTAGCGTGGCGCTCTGCCTTGCCCGGACTTTCCTCTCTCCTGCTCACCGCAGGACAGCGATAGAGCACCTTACCGATAAGTTGAAAGTTGAAAGTTGAAAGTTGAAAGTGGAAAGTGGTAAGTGGATATAATGATACACTGATTACACAGATTTACACAGATAAGAATTTCAACTTTCAACTTAAGGGCGGGCAAACCCCGCCCCTACAAGAAACTTTCAACCTAAGAAAATCATTGTTGCGCCGTAGCCGTACTGGCGGAATGAAGCGTCCTGAAAGGACATTAGCGGGTAGTGCCCGGTGAGGTATGCCCGCAGCTCCTGCTTGAGCTTTCCGTTGCCAATGCCGTGGATGAAAACTATCCGGCCTTTTCGCCCCGAGGCCAGCGCGTTTTCGAGCGTGGCCGTGAAGCGCGACATTTGCAGCTCCAGCAGCTCGCCCGCAGAGAACTTATGCACGTCGCTCACCAGCATCTCCGCATGCAAATCAACTTCCTCCAGCTCCGGCGGATTTTCAGGCTTCGGGGGTGCGGGCTGCACGTCGTTTTTTTGCTGTATGGCCTCCTTGATTTTTTCTACCGAAACAGCGGACATTTTTTCCTTTTCTGCCGCTTCGCTCGAAAAGAGGCGGATAATCAGCGCATTTCCTTCAAAAAATTCGTTTTCGACAAAGGCGCCCTGCCGGAAAAACTTGAGCGGGTTGAGCTTTACGTCAACGAAATCAAGGTTTTGTGGTTTGTAGATGATGTTTTTGTACAGCACAACTTCAACGCGCAGCGTTTGGGGCGCCCGCAGCCAGCTAACGCTCAACGATTTTATTAGCAGCTTGCTATCGCCCTCTATCTGACCTTGCGCTAAAGGCTGCACGCTGCCGTCGCGCTCGTACATGCCGACGCTGTATAGCGCGCGGTAGGCGCTGTCGTTGAGCAGGTAGAGGTCGGTTTTTTCGTTTACGGGCGGCAAAAACGCCAGCATCAGCTCGTAGCTGTCGCCCGGCGCGTCGCGCTCCGGCGAGCTTGCGGACGACGGTTCCTCCTCCTCCTCCTCCGGTGTGCCGGTAGAAAGGGGGCTGTCCCCTACCCGACTCCCCGGGCTAACGCCGGCCTGCCGCGCCGAAGGAGGCGCAACGGGTGCAAAAGCGCCTGCTCCCCTTCCGTCGCTCACCACCACTACGCCGGATATGGGCGTGGGGATTTCAAAGCCATCCTCATCGCTGATAATGGCCATCTTTCCTTCAATGCGCAGCACCGTGCCGCCGCCTACATCGTTGAGAAAACGAACTTTATCGCCTATCTTCATGTTCACTAAAAATGCTACTGCTAAAATGCTCCTGAGCGGGGACAAAAGTAGCAATTTATTTTGGTCAAAACAATGGAGGTGGCGCAGCAGGGAATTAAAAATTGCGAAGCGCGCGTTGTGAAGCTTGGCGGCATCCCCAGAATGTTTGAAATTTAAGCCGAAGCGCTTGG
>JAIROF010000065.1 GCA_031257655.1 Prevotellaceae bacterium
CTCCTATCCTCCTATCCTCCTATCTTCTCACAGCAGCAGCTCGGTGAGCAGCAGGTTGAAGACTAAGATGCAGATGCAGCTGGTGACCACCGCCCGCGTGCTGTTTCGTCCTACCTCCAGCGTACCGCTCTGCACGCTGTAGCCCCAGAATGCCGAAACGGAGGAGAGGATAAACGCAAACACCATAGATTTTACGATGGAGTAGGTAACGTAGTAGGGCGTAAAATCGCGCTGAATACCTTCGATGTATTCGTCCACCGTGAGGTAGTCGGTGAGCGCCATGCCCGCCAGCCCGCCAAAAATGCCCAGCGCAATGCTGAAGATGGTGATGAAGGGCACGAGGATGACCATCGACAGGATTTTGGGCAGTATGAGGTAGCAGGCCGAGTTCAGCCCCATCAGCTCGAGCGCGTCTATCTGCTCGGTGATGCGCATGCTGCCTATCTGCGAGGCAATGTTGGAGCCTACCTTGCCCGCCAGAATGAGGGCAATCATGGTGGAGCAAAACTCCAGAATGAGCGAATCGCGGGTGGCCAGCCCAACCATGTAGTAGGGCGCGTTGAGCAGGTTGAGCGACGTTTGTATGGCGATAACGGCGCCAACAAAGATCGATACAATGGCCACTATCGCAAGCGAGCTTATGCCCAGCGCCATCATTTCGTCCAGCGTTTGGGCGTAGAAAATACGCCACCGCTGCGGCTTGCTGAATACGCGCCGCATGAACAGGAGATAGCGCCCTATGTCGGTAAAAAATTTCAATACGTGCGGATACTGGTGCACAAAGGTACAACTTTTGGGCGATTTAGCGATTTTATTCGTAAATTTGGGCAAAAAAAAATCAGGCGTTGCGCCGTAGGATGTGATGAAAAAGAATATCGTAGTTGCCGTAACCGGCGCAAGCGGCGCGCTCTACGCCAAGCTGCTGCTGGAGCAGCTGTGCGGGCTGCGCGGTCAGGTGGGAGAGGTTGCCGTCGTTTTTTCCGACAGCGGCCGCGACGTTTTTCGGCACGAGCTGGGCTGCGACGCCGGCGACCTGCCGGCGGCGCTGCCCGTGGCGGTGTACGACAATCGCTCGTTCTACGCCCCCTTTGCGTCGGGGTCGTCGCGCTTTGAGCGCATGCTCGTGGCGCCGTGCAGCATGGGGACGCTGGCCCGCATAGCGGCGGGCGCGGCAGACAACCTCATTTGCCGCGCCGCCGACGTGATGCTTAAGGAGCGGCGGCGCCTGGTGCTGCTGGTGCGCGAAGCCCCGTACAGCCTCATCCACCTGCGCAACATGGCGGCAGTAACCGAAGCCGGCGGCGTTATTTGCCCCGCAAGCCCCGCGTTCTACGGCCATCCCCAGAGCATCCACGACCTCGCCATGACGGTGGTAAACCGGGCGCTAACCCTCGCCGGCGTTGAGGTTGAGGCCTTCCGCTGGGGCGAGGAGAAGGCGGAGCGCTGAGGGCGACCGCGCAGGCGCCATACAGCTAATGAAGGCAGGCAGCGCTCCCGAATCGAAAAAAATAGCTACTTTTGCAGCTCTCAACTTACGTATCAATGCAAATAACCCAATCTACGCGCGTCCTGCTTACCATGCTCACAACCGGGGTGCTGTGGGCTGTCTTCGTGGAGCGCGCCCCGAGCCAGCGGCTTTTTTCGCGTCGCAGCCAGCCGCCGGCGGAGGAGGCGGAGGCAGCGGAGGAGCGCACGGTCACCCTCTCCTCGCAGCAGCGCGTGTACGTGCCGGAGCTGCCCGCCGCGCTCGACTTTGCCGGGGAGGAAATCCCGCTCGAAAACTTCGACACGCGCGAAAGCTTGGAGCGCGAGCTGATGGTCAACATGTTTTGGCATTCGCAAATGCTCCTCATCATCAAGCAAACCAGCCGCTACTTTCCCGCCATTGAGCCAATTCTGAAAAGCAACGGCATCCCCGACGACTTCAAGTACCTGTGCGTTGCCGAAAGCGGCCTGCAGCAGGTAACCTCGCCCGCCGGAGCAGTCGGCTTCTGGCAGCTGATGCCCTCCACCGGAAAGGAGCTTGGCCTGGAAATAGGCGCAGAGGTGGACGAGCGGTACCACCTCGAAAAGGCAACCGCAGCCGCCTGCAAGTACCTGCAAAAGTCGTACGGCATGTTTGGCAGCTGGACGCTGGCAGCAGCGGCCTACAACATGGGGATAAAGGGGCTTACCCAGCAAATAGAGCGGCAAAAGTCGGACTCCTACCACGACATGCGCCTGAACGACGAAACGGCGCGATACATCTTCCGGATTTTGGCCTTCAAGCTCATCATCTCCAACCCGCAGAAGTACGGCTTTTACATCCCCATGAACGAAATGTACCCGCCGTATCGATACCGGGAGGTGAAGGTGAATACCCCCGTTGACAGCTGGGCAGACTTTGCCATGCAGCACAACACCAACTACAAAATCCTGAAGCTCCTCAACCCGTGGCTGCGCGACGCCATGCTGACAAACAAGCACCGGCGCACCTACTACGTTAAGGTGCCCGAAGCAGGATTTAGAGAAAAAGCCTACGGCAAAAAGTAGCCCAACGCCAAATAAACGCAGCATATTCTTATGGAAGAAAGCAAAATAGAGGTCATCGGGGCGCGAGTTCACAACCTCAAGAACGCAAACGTTACCATACCGCGCAACGCGCTCGCGGTGATTACCGGGTTGAGCGGCAGCGGCAAATCGTCGCTGGCGTTCGACACCATCTACGCCGAAGGGCAGCGCCGATACATGGAAACGCTTTCGGCCTACGCCCGGCAGTTTGTCGGCGTCATGGAGCGGCCAAACGTGGAGCAAATAACCGGCCTTAGCCCCGTGATTTCGATTGAGCAAAAAACAACCTCAAAAAATCCCCGCTCAACGGTGGGCACCACCACCGAAATCTACGACTTTCTTCGCCTCCTCTTTGCCCGTGCCGCCATAGCCTACTCAAAAAATACCGGCGAGCAAATGGTGCGCTACACCGACGAGCAGATTGCCGATCTGATAACAGAAAAATTTGCCGGACAAAAGCTGCTCCTGCTCGCGCCCCTCGTAAAAGGCCGAAAGGGGCACTACAAGGAGCTGTTTGACCAGCTGGGGCGAAAGGGTTACCTGAGCGTGCGCGTGGACGGAGAAGTGCGGGAAATACGACTGCCAATGAAGCTCGACCGGTACAAGGCGCACTTCGTGGAGCTGGTGGTAGATAAAGTTGTGCCAAGCGCCAAGGCCGCCGACCGCAAGCGCCTCCACAGCGCCATCGTAACCGCCATGCAGCAGGGCAGCAGCACCATGATGGTGCTGGACGTGGCCACGCAGGAGGTGCGCTACTACAGCCGCCACCTCATGTGCCCCACCACCGGCATTGCCTACAACGAGCCGGCGCCGCACACCTTTTCCTTCAACTCCCCACAGGGCGCATGCCCGCGCTGCAACGGCCTGGGCGTGGTGGCCGAAGCCGACATCGATAAAATCATCCCCAACCGAAAGGCCAGCATCCGAAGCGGCGGAATAGCCCCCCTGGGAGCGCAAAAAGCCAACCTCCTCTTTGTGCAGGTAGAGGCTATCGCAAAAAAATTCGGCTTCTCGCTCAGCGACCCCATCGAATCAATCCCCGCAGAAGGCTTGGAGGCGGTGCTCTACGGAACACAGGAGGGGCTGCGCATCGACGGCAGCCGAATTGGCGTAGCCTCGAACTACCAGCTCAGCTTTGAGGGCGTGATAAACATCATTGCCAACCGCAACGAGCAGGACGACGAGCCGCAAGAATCGGTGCGCAAGTACATATCGCACAAAACATGCCCCGCCTGCCACGGAATGCGCCTCAAGGAGGATGCGCTGTTCTTCAGGATTGCCGGCAAAAATATCGCCGAGCTCGCGGCTATGGACGTGGAGGCACTCGCGGCGTGGTTTGGCGCCGTAGAGCAGCAGCTCACCAGCCGGCAGCGCGCCATCGCCGCCGAGCTGCTGAAGGAAATCCGCAGCCGCCTTTCGTTCCTGCTCAACGTTGGGCTGAGCTACCTGTCGCTCAGCCGCAGCAGTGCCTCGCTATCGGGCGGCGAAAGCCAGCGAATACGCCTGGCAACCCAAATAGGATCAAAGCTGGTAAACGTACTCTACATCCTCGACGAGCCGAGCATAGGCCTGCACCAGCGCGACAACATCCGCCTCATCGAATCGCTCAAGCAGCTGCGCGACGGGGGAAACTCCGTCATTGTGGTGGAGCACGACGAGGAAATGATGCGCGCTGCCGACTGGGTGGTGGACGTAGGCCCAGGCGCCGGCGCGCGCGGCGGAAAAATTGTCTTTCAGGGAAAAATAGGCGACCTCCCGCCGACCGCAAAAAAAACAGGCGCCAACGCCGCAGGCGCCAACGCCGCTTCGCTCACCCTGCAATACCTGCGCGGCGAAAAAAAAATACCCATCCCGAAAACGCGGCGACAGGGGCTGGGAAAGGCCATCGTCCTCACCGGCGCCACCGGCAACAACCTGAAAAACGTCACGCTCGAGCTCCCCCTGGGAAAGTTCATCTGCGTCACGGGCGTGTCCGGAAGCGGAAAATCGACGCTCATCAACGAAACGCTGCACCCCATCCTGAGCCGGCGCTTCTACCGATCGCTCCAAAATCCGCTGCCCTACAAGGAAATCACCGGCGTGGAGTACATCGACAAGGTCGTGGAGGTCGACCAGCAGCCCATAGGCCGAACGCCCCGCTCAAACCCCGCAACCTACACCGGCGTGTTTGGCGAAATAAGAAAGCTCTTTGAGGCAACCCCAGACGCAAAAATTCGAGGCTACAAAGCCGGACGGTTTTCATTCAACGTCAAAGGCGGACGCTGCGAAGAGTGCCGCGGCGCCGGAATGCAAACCATCGAAATGAACTTTTTGCCCGACGTGTACGTCACCTGCAAGGTCTGCAACGGCAAACGATACAACCGCGAAACGCTGGCCGTGCGGTACAAGGGAAAAAACATCAGCGACGTGCTGGAGATGACCATCGACCAGGCCGCCGAACTCTTCGACGCCGTGCCCAACATTTCGCGAAGCCTAAAAGCCCTCCAGAGCGTTGGCCTCGGATACGTAACGCTGGGGCAGTCCGGAACAACGCTCTCCGGCGGCGAAAGCCAGCGCCTCAAGCTGTCGTCCGAGCTGGCAAAGCGCGACACCGGAAGAACCCTCTACATTTTTGACGAACCTACCACCGGCCTGCACTTTGAGGATGTGCGCGTCCTGCTCGAAGTCTTCAACAAGCTCGTGGAGCGCGGAAACACCATCGTCGTCATTGAGCACAACTTAGACGTGATAAAGGTGGCCGACCACATCGTTGACATCGGCCCAGAGGGGGGCGCCGCCGGCGGCAAAATACTATGCACCGGAACGCCCGAAGAAATCTGCAAAAACAAAAAAAGCTACACGGCGCAATTCCTCGCAAAAATAATACAGGGAAAATAATTAGGAATTAAGAATTAGGAATTGGTGTCAAATATCACCACCTCGTTTACATTCTAAGGCGGGGTATCTGTATCAGTACATCGATTACACTATGCATGTGATTATTGCTATATTCTTAATCCCACCCTACTTTTGTAAACGAGGCTATGATACGAATTAGACCTTTAGATGTAAACGAGGTAGTGATACAAAAATGTAAACGAGGTAGTGATACTTATCACCTAATTCCTAATTTCTAATTCCTAATTCCTAATTCCTAATTATTTCCCCCATGTCGCCCGTGTTTTTTTTGTAATTTTTTTGAGGTTGCCTGCCGACGTCTTGAAATTTTTCGTAATTTAGCCGGCGATTTTTTTTCGGAAAGTTTCTTTTTTTATAAGATTCTTATTTTGGATGTGCCGCCGGAGGATGCTTAGCTTTTCTACGTCGGCGCACCATTTTAAGGCAGCTCAATAAAATAACTCAATAAAAAGTGTACATGAAAAGAACAGCTCTCTTTCTGCTGGTTGCCACGCTTCACACGTGGACATACGCTCATCAACCGGCGTCCGTACTATGGTATAACCAGCCGGCAGCCGACTGGAATGAAGCGCTTCCCGTTGGCAACGGGCGCTTAGGCGCTATGGTATTTGGCGGCTACGCCAACGAAACCATTCAGCTCAACGAAGAAAGCCTTTGGGCGGGCTGCAAAACCGACGCAAACGCCGATGCCGCCGCGCACCTGCCGAAAATCCAGCAGCTCCTCCTCAGCGGCGATATCGGCCAGGCGCTCGAGCTGTCCGAAAAACACCTCAAAAGCCATCCTATGCGAATTCGCTCCTACCAGTCGTTCGGAGAGCTGAAAATTGATTTTTTTGACGAAGGCGTACAGGGGCCAACGACCTATCGCCGGGAGCTGAACCTCGAAACGGGGGTGGCCTCGGTAGCCTACGAGTGGTACGATACGCGATACACGCGGGAGCTGTTCGTGTCCGCACCCGACAATGTCGTCGTCCTGCGGATGGCGGCCAGCGGGCCAGACAAGCTCACCTTCCGCCTTTCCTACGTCCGCGAGCAGGACGCAACGGCATTTCCCGCCTCGGAATCCGAGCTGGAAATTAAAGGACAAATCGTGGATTTGCCGATGTACGAAAGCAGCGAAGGCGGCCTGCACATGAAATTTGCAGGACGCATCCGCGGCCTGAACAAAGGCGGACGCCTGACAACGGTCAACAACGCCTTTTTTGTGGAAAATGCCGATGAAGCTCTCTTCTTCTTCACGGCGGCCACCGACTACAACCCCGAAAAGCTGGACTTTGACCGCAGCATTGATCCTGCCGCCACCTGCAAAAATATTTTGGCCAAGCTGGATGGCCGTGATTACGCGGACATAAAAGACCGCCATGTACGGGAGCACAGCGAGCTGATGAACCGCGTGAGCTTCGCCCTGGGAACAGACGACCTGAGCAACGTCCCCACCAACGAGCGCCTGAAACGCCTGCAAGACGGGGCAACCGACCTCCCGCTCGTGGCGCTTTACTTCCAGTATGGACGCTACCTGCTGGTAAACTCCTCGCGGGCGCCGGGCGCGCTGCCCGCCAACCTCCAGGGAATATGGTGCAAGGACATGCAGGCGCCGTGGTCGTCGGATTTTCATACCAACATCAACATCCAGATGAACTACTGGCCGGCGGAGGTTTGCCACCTGCCGGAGACGGTGCTGCCGTTTTCGCACCTGATAGAAAGGCTGAGAACTCCCGGACGAATTACGGCGAAAAAAACCTATAACTCCCGAGGCTGGGCTATGAACCACCTGACCGACCCCTTTGGGCGTACCGCCATCTGCGACGGCGTAGGATGGGGTACCTTCCCCATGGCCTCCTCCTGGCTCGTCCTGCACCAGTGGGAGCACTACCTCTTTACGGGCGATGAGGGCTACCTGCGAAGCGAAGCCTATCCGTGCATGAAGGAGGCGGCAGAGTTTATCCTCGGTTTTCTGGTAAAGGACAAAAACGGCTACTTAGTCACGGCGCCCTCCAACTCGCCGGAAAATCCCTACCTGCTCAACGGGCAGCAGCTCCACTTCACCTACGCCGCCACCATCGACGTGCAGATCATCACCGAGCTCCTCCACGCCTGCATCCGCGCCGGAAAAATACTGAAGCAGGACAACGCCTTCCGGAAGCAGCTGGAAAGCGCGCTCAAGCAGCTCCCGCCCGTGCGCATCAGCAAGCGCTACAACACCATTCAGGAGTGGATTGAGGATTACGAAGAAGTTGAACCGGGACACCGGCACATGTCGCACCTCTTTGGGCTGCACCCCGGCACCACGATCACCCCGGCAACCCCTATCCTCTTTGAGGGCGCAAAGCGAACGCTGGCGCGACGCCTCTCCAGCGGCGGCGCGCATACGGGCTGGAGCCGGGCCTGGGTGATCAACTTCTACGCCCGCCTGCTGGACGGCGAAAATGCCGGAGAACACGTGCAGGCCTTGCTCGCCAAATCGACCCTCAACAACCTCTTCGATACGCACCCGCCATTCCAGATAGACGGAAACTTTGGCGGCGCGGCCGGCATTGCAGAAATGCTCCTGCAAAGCCATAGCGGTGAGATACACCTGCTTCCCGCTTTGCCCTCCGGCTGGCACACCGGAAAAATTACCGGATTGTGCGCCCGAGGCGGCTGGATAGTTGACATGCAGTGGGAAAACGGAGCCTTGACCTCGGCGCATATCTTTTCAAAAAAGGGAGGAAAATGTAAAATCCGCTACAAGGAGCAAACCAAAACCCTATCCATCAAGCCCGGCGAAAAATATGCCATCGTTGACCTGAAGTAGGGAGGCCCTGAAGCCCCGCATAATCATGAAAATCAAAAAAATCCGAGTTTAGACAGCCAATAAGCCAATAAAATAAAAATATTTTTAATCAAACCATTTAATCGTGCAATTTTATGAAAACTTCTAAGTGTATTTTGCTGGCGTTGGCAGCTCAGCTGTGCGCCGCAAGCAGCATGGGACAAAATTCGGCCTCGACCAACTTTTGGGAAACGCCGTCGATTGTTGACGAGGGGAAGGAGCCGCCCCGAGCCGACTTTGTGCCATACGCAGCGCTGGCGCAGCTGCTGGCGGATGATAAATTTGCCTCTCCGCGCGTAAAAAGCCTGAACGGAACGTGGAAATTCTATTTTGCCGAAAACGTGGCGTCGCGTCCGGTCGATTTCTACTCGGAAAACCTGAACGAAAGCGCATGGAAAAATATTAAGGTGCCCGCAAGCTGGGAAACGCAAGGATTTGGCGTGCCGGTTTACACCAATAGCCCGTATATTTTCCCCCGAAACCCGCCGTTTGTGGATAACAACGACCTCCCAATCGGCAGCTATCGAACGTGGTTTGAGCTGCCGGCCTCGTTCGAGGAAAAAGAAATCTTTCTCTACTTCGGCTCCATCTCCGGCGCGGCTGCTGTTTACGTCAACGGCCAAAGAGTTGGCTACTCCAAAGCCGCCAAAACGCCCGCCGAATTTGACGTTACCCCATACCTCAAAAAGGGAAAAAATCTGCTGGCCTTGCAGGTGTTCAAGTGGAGCGACGCTTCCTACTTAGAAGACCAGGACTTCTGGCGCCTCGCCGGCATTGAGCGCGACGTCCTCTTGATTGCCCGCCCAAAAGTGTCGATCGAAGACTTCTTTGTGCGCGGTGACTTGGACAAAAACTACAAAAACGGCGCCTTTTATGCAGACGTCGATATTCGTAATTTTACCAGCCAGCCCACCGAAACATTTTACGTGGAAGTAGCTTTGCTGGACAACAACCGGAAAAGCATCCTGACCAAAAAGTTAGCCGTAAAAAACATCGAAGCAAAGAAAGAGCAAACCGCCTCTTTTTCGGCAAACGTGTCGGCTCCCCGGCAGTGGAGCGCCGAATACCCCAACCTCTATACGGCCGTTATCACGCTTAAAGACGCCGAGGGGAAAACCCTCGAAATGGCCGGATGCCAGGTTGGATTCCGAAAAATGGAGATCCGCAACAAGCAGCTGCTTATCAACGGAAAGCCAATCCTCATCTGCGGAACAAACATTCACGAGCACCACGAGCTGTTTGGCCACTACGTGGACGAGGCAACCAAGCTGAAGGATGTGGAGCTGATGAAGCTCCACAACTACAACGCCATCCGAACGAGCCACTACCCGCAAAGTCCGGAGGTGTATAAGCTGTGCAACAAATACGGGATTTACGTGCTGGACGAGGCAAACCTCGAATCGCACGGGATAGGCTGGGGATTCGACCGCGCGCGCCACCCCTCGTTTGCCGAAAGCTGGAAAGGGCAGCACCTCGACCGCGTTGTACGGATGTTTGAGCGCGACAAAAACAATCCGAGCGTCATCTGCTGGTCGCTGGGAAACGAAAGCGAATTTGGCCCGAACTTTGAGGCCGGTTACAACTTCTTGAAGCAGCAGGATAAAGACCGCCGCCCCGTCCTCTTCAACCCCGCAGGAGAGGGGCCGAGTACCGACATTATTTTCCCCATGTACCACAAAGCAAAAGACATGGAGCGATACGCTAAGAGAGACAACACCAACCGCCCCTACATACAGTGCGAATATGCCCACGCCATGGGCAACAGCACCGGCAACTTTGCGGAGCTCTGGGAGGTCATCATGCAATACCCCATCCTGCAGGGCGGGCTTATCTGGGACTGGGTTGACCAGGGCTTGCAGGCTGTCGATGAGCAGGGACGAAAATACTGGGCTTACGGAGGCGACCTTGGCGGCCACCGCTGGACGCACGACGATAACTTTTGCGCCAACGGCCTTGTCAACGCCGACCGCACGCTGCACCCGGGAATCCACGAAGTGAAAAAGATATACCAACCCGTTTGGATGAAGGCTACGAATATCGAAGAAGGAAAGATTACCCTGAGCAACCATCACCTGTTTACCGACCTCAGCGTTTACGATTTTCGCTGGGAGCTCTACCGCAACGGCGACCTGCTGCAGTCGCAAAGCATCCCCGTAAAAGGAAAGCCGCTGTCGGATACCCCGATTACCATTCCGCTACCCACAATGAGCTTTGAGGCGGGCAGCGAATACTACCTGCGCCTGAAAGCCTTTACGCGGCAGGCCACCGATTTGGTACCCGCCGGCCACGAGGTAGCGGTGGCGGAATTTGATTTCCCCAGAAACAGCTTCCTGGCGTCGTCCTCGCCAAAAGGCGAGCTGAAAATCGACCGTAAGGAAAACGAGCTCCGCTTCCAAAGCGGCGATGTGGCAGGTGCGATTTCCCTCCGGCATGGCTTGCTGACCGAATACTCCTATCAAGGCAAACGGTTGCTTACGGCCTCCCCAACGCCAAACTTCTGGCGCGCCCCCATCGACAACGACTTCGGCAACGGGCACTACCGCACCGCTAATATTTGGCGCACGGCCGGCGACGACCTCGCTGTAGCCAAGGTCGAAGTCAAGCCGGCCACCGACGAAGGCGTAGAGGTAGTTGTATCGCAGCGCATCAAATACCTCAATATCCCCTACGCTACCGCCTACCTGATTCGAAACGATGGCTCCGTCAAAATCGCCGCTTCGATAAATATGGCGGGAATTGAGCATCCCGAATTGTCGCGCTTCGGCATGAAAATGCGCATCCCAAAAGAGTTTGGCAGCGTGCAGTACTACGGCAGAGGCCCCTGGGAAAACTACAACGACCGCAACCGTGCCGCCCTGGTAGGAAAATATAGCGGAAAAGTAGGCGATTTGGGATTTTCGTACATTCGTCCGCAGGAAAACGGCTATCGTACCGATGTGCGCACGGTCTCCTTCACCAACGACCAGGGCTTTGGAGTACAGTTCGAGGGATACGGCCAGCCCATCTGCTTCAATGCGCGGTATAATACCGATAGCGATTTTGACCCGGGATTGTCGAAAAAGCAGCAGCACTCCATAGACATAGACCCGCGCAGCGAGCTCTACGTAAATATCGACCTCAAGCAGCTGGGCGTTGGCGGCGACGACAGCTGGGGAGCGCACCCAATGGAGCAGTACCGCATGCTCGATGATGCTTACTCCTACTCGTACGTGATAAGGCCTGCTAAATAAAAAGCGCCGGCGTTTCTTTCACTTTTTTACAAAAGCGCCATCTCGCTCCGTGTCGATAGCGCCGCCATTGTATGCGCAAATGCCCATTCGCGGAGAGTTGACCACCGGCATGGCGGCGTAATCGCCGAAATCTTCGCATGATTTCGCGTGCTTTTTCGCGCATTTTTCGCAGAACAGGCTATCCTCGTCCCAATCGTGGACAGTGCAGATTTGTGTGGCCGGCTCTTTTTTGCATGCGTCGCACAGCCACTCCAGCGGCTCGTTGCGCGAAAGCAGAACGATTTTCTTGTCGGCCTTGATCGGGTAGTCTTTCACGACGGTTAATGAAAGGTCGGTTGTGCTGCCAAAATCGTACTCATACCCCAGCTTCAGCTCGCTATAAAATATCTTGTTTACCTTCCAGCTCTTGGGGATTTCGTCTTCTTGCTCATCCATGAAATCGTCGAGATCTTTCTGTTTTCCGCTCCTCAGCAGCTCTTGTGCCGCAAAGAAGTCCCACTTTCCGCCGCCTTTTTTCCAATTTTTAGGGAAGGTAAATGCGCTCAAGTGTCCGCAGCATTCGAGCCATATAGCGCGGAGAAAATCGTCAACATTTCCCAGCGTCGCGCTGCTGTCCACCCAGAGCGCAAGAAAATAGTGGGCGCTATCCCACTTTGAGGCGGGCTCTACCTTTACCAGATACGATTGCCCCGGCTTACCTTTTTCTACCTTTTGTTTCAAGTGGCCTTGCAAATGGCGAATGATGCCTGCCTTGGCAAATGTTTCACCGCAAAAAAGGCACTTGCCTTCTGATTTTGGGTTTTGTTTCATTGGTGTTTAGCTTTTGATTCATTGATTTTTAAATGGTTTATATAGTATTGATGCTATTTTTCATAGAAAGCGAGGGATAAGATAATCCCCCGCTTTAATGGTTTTCACCACGGAATACTCCTTATCGTGATTTGTTTTTTTGACAAAAAGAAATTACGATATATCTTGAAGTTTTATATGTGACAATCAGATCGTTATATTATTTTATGTCCCAAAATTGCGACAATCCAAATCTGGTCAAGTCAGCTGGTCAAGTCAGGAATTATGGCACAAAAGCAATAAAAAAAAATCAAACACGCCTATTTTTATGTATTTTCACATCTTGAAGTTAATGACAAATTACACAACAACTGACATTCAACGATTTGTCAACATTCCTAATTTGTCAACATTCCTAATCTGTCCACCACAATTTTCACTCCTTCATCTTTAATCATCGTTCCATCCCATGCTCTCTCGGATTTATTGTTTGACCCTAGTTCCGTTGTTTGTTCAATCGGATATGCCACATTATGAGGAGTAAAGTTGCATTGAATTCCGGTAGATGACACCATCTTATATACTCGGTCCGGGTGAATGTTTCTGGTATCTATCGGCGTTTTATTTTTTATTTCGTCTTTTGTGGGCATATATACCAAATCATTGGGCGATAAGTGAAACAGCAGGGGATGGCCTTTATCGTTGACGTCGGGAACTTCGCTTTGCCCCTGCTTCAATCGCTCTATAACGATGTTGAGGGGGATAGTTTCAAATGTTCGGTTGCCGTTTTTGTCCGCGTAAACGGCAAAAAACAGGTTGGTGCCTTTATTGGCTTCTACGTATTTACTTTGCTTGCTCCCGCTAAGCCCCACCGGAAATTTGTTGCCGATTGTCTCATATACGCGCACCTTATATATCGGTTGGTGCCGTTTGCCATCGTTCAGCCGCAGGATGTTTTTATTCATTTCCTCTACTCCTTCGGGCGAAAAAGCCAACTCGGGGTTGTTGCCTTTAGCGCGCAAATGGTTCAAAAGAATTTTTTGTGCGCCTGTGTCCGTAACCGATTCTTTGATGAATCTTTCCGTAAAAGATGCGCTCACAGGCTTGCGGCTTGCGGCGTTTTCGGTTTCAAAGCAAACTTGTACCCGCGAAATATCAGCATCGTTGAACTTGTAGCTTTTTGCCTTAAAATATTTGCTGAGCATTTTCACATCAGCCTTACCGCCATATTCGCCAATAAGGGTCTTAACGGTTTGCTTCAGCTTTGCGTCAGCGATGGATTCCCAGCTTTTCAAGGCTTTGCTTAGCTGTACTGTTTTTATTTTTTTCAAAGTTACCTTTGCAAATGCAGTGTCCTTGTGCAAGGATTTACGAATTGCCCAGCTATCTCCTTTTTCCTGCACTTTTAGAACTTTCTTTCCATTTTCGTAGGCATGGTATTTGTTGGTAGCTTTGTTAATCACCCGCAAATTTTGCTTGAAGCTGACAATGGTATTCTCCAGCGCCGCCCGTGCATCCTGCGTAAAGGTATCCCACGGCTTACTAAATTGCCATCGATAGCCGCCCTCCTCATCTGTTTTGATTTTTGTGCAGAGCTTCCTTCTCAGGTCATACCTGAATCCACCCTCGTCATTTGTACCTTTTTCATGCGCTTTCTTATTGTTGAGGAAATTCACATGGTCTATGGTAGTACAGGCAAGTATTATGGCGTCTGAGGGATGGTTTCGGTGATCAATTCTTTTCCTTTGAAATTCCTTTGACAGCCTCAACGGGACAGCCGGCAGAAACTTCTGATGCCTTTCGCTCCAAGCCGTAAAGTCAGTGCTGCCTGTCAGCCGATTCATTCGTTCAAAGCGAGGTAAAATCAAATCGTTCCATACGTCGTTCAAGCCCCATTCTTGCCGTAGAATTGACGTAATTTTTCCATTTACGAGCAAAAGATTTTTGGAGTTAACGCCATCATCATTCGTTTCCGCCCGGACAATATTCGACAATACCGAAGCAATAAACTTGCTGATGTAACGGGTATCGTTCATCTGCCGATTAGCCATCTTTTCGGGAATTTCTTCCAGTAAAAGATTTGTCCGTTTGAAGAAGTTTTTTGCGTAGTATTTTTTTACAAAGGTTTGATACTCTTCCTCATCAAATATCCTTACTGTTTTGCCGAAACCTGTTTCTACAATTTCTCCGTGATGATTTTTTATAAATTCAAGACCCAATTGCTTGTCTTTTAATTTATTCACAGCCGATTCGCAAATCACTCTATTGTTAAGCTTATCATCGAAATAGCGGGTTTGCGGTATAACGTGATCCATCTGATAATTAGGTGTAAACAACTCTTCCAAGGGAATAACAGCCCCTGTATATGGCGAACAATATTTCTGTTTCATCAGCCAGCGCTTATAGCGTTGCAAATCCGACTTTGACGGCTGCGCTGCTTTGATGATTTTTAAAATATCATCCGAAACTTCAATGCCCGAATTGATTACGCCGTCTTCATAAATTTTCAACAGCTCTTGATGTCTATGTGAGTAAGGACGGACGTTTTCTACCTTAGCATCGTTTTGCAACTCCGCAAGCAGCGCCCTTATCCGAAGATTTGTATTTTCATTCTCCAATGCCTGCTTCGCTTGCTTTTTTCGGTCGTCTTTTGTGTTTTTCATTTCGCGCTCCAATTCAACGTGAATCTCATTGAAAAAATTTTTGGCACCGTTTCCGTACTTTTGCCAAATATCCTTAACTACGCGAAGCGTTTCCATAGCGACCTGTTCAACAATCGGATTGCGTAATGAGTGCTGCTTAAATTCATCCAGATAGGCCTCCAAATCGGCAACCGAATTCCATTTATTTGCTGCGCCGGCTTCGGAGTGGCGGTCGTATACAATATACTGTGCCAGCCACGTCGGTAACCCCTGAAAATCATTCTCAGCGGTTAGGTGAATAGCTTTTTCGTACACCCGATCTTTGATGGTCTCATCGCATTCGCCGCCAAGAATTTGAGAAATTCTGTCTTTTGTTTTCGTATCTATGGCTTCCCAGCCCCAATATTTTCCTATGCGCATCAGAGGCAACAATTTTTTAACAGCTTTTTCGGAAAAAGCGCCGTATTCGCTTTTGAATGGAGAAAAATTTTTGAACTTCTCCACAAAAGAATTTTCATCTAATTTATGCTTATTTGCAAACGATTTTAATGCCTTTGCAAACTCAACTTTGTCGGTTACGGAATAGATAATATGCCACAAGCTCTGCGCTATTTCAGGCGTCAAAAAGCCGACTGGGACATTTTTTACCTCCTCCAGCCTTTTTTTGATGTCGTAAACGGTTTCGTTGCAGGGATATTTCTTCGATTTTTCATCCTCTTTTCCTTGCAAATCACTAAATCCATAGTTCCAGCGGTATTTTGCCAGGTCGCTACTCAAGGCTTTCCCTTTCAATCCCTTCAAGGTGAGAAAATATTGGAGAATATCCTTATGGCTTACTTCCTTCCTTTGCATCAGATGCTCGAATAATTTTTCCACATCTTCCCTGCTGCTCAAAAATTGTGCCGTAACGTCCGTAT
>JAIROF010000146.1 GCA_031257655.1 Prevotellaceae bacterium
GACTTCGGCGCCATGTATTTACAAGCCTTGAACTGAGCGTAGCGACCTCACGAACACCTTTATAAAAAAACACAAGGTGAGTAACGGGCGACCACCTACCGTAGCATGGGGTAAAACCCCATGCTACTTTTCACACAGCCTTCGTTGGAGAGGGGCCGGGGGTGAGGTCTCAATTGAGCTAAAAATCAGATATTAGGCAGCGGTATGCGTAACACGAGCTGAGCCGCATCGAAACAAGAATGGCATTGATAATCAATATGATTATGAGTTAATCGAGGTAATATCCATTGGTTTACAACAGCACAATTGTTGTAAAATGCTAACAATCGACAAATTAAGCAGCTTGCGAAAGTTGAGCAATTTTCTAATCATAAATCATTTAATCACAAAATACAAAAAAATATGAATGAGGTAAAAACCTTAAATTGTGCTGCGGACAACATCCGTATTTTGGCGGCAGCCATGGTCGAAAAAGCCAAATCCGGGCACCCGGGGGGCGCTATGGGCGGCGCAGATTTCGTCAACGTGCTCTTCTCCGAGTTCCTGAATTACGACCCCTGCGATGCGGCGTGGATAAACCGCGACCGCTTTTTTCTCGACCCCGGTCACATGTCGCCCATGCTGTACAGCGTGCTCGCCCTCTGCGGAAAGTACACCACAGGCGAGCTGGCGGCCTTTCGCCAGTGGGGAAGCCCCACACCGGGGCACCCTGAGCTGGACGTGCAGCGCGGCGTGGAGAACACCTCCGGACCGCTGGGGCAGGGGCACACCATGGCCGTAGGAGCAGCCATTGCAGAGCGATTCCTGGCAGCCCGCTTCGGCGAATGGATGTGCCACAAAACATACGCCTTCATTTCGGACGGCGGCGTGCAGGAGGAGATCTCTCAGGGCGCCGGACGAATCGCAGGATACCTCGGACTGCACAACCTCATCATGTTCTACGACAGCAACGGAATCCAGCTTTCTACCGAAACGAGCGCCGTAACGGACGAAGACACGGCAAAGAAGTACGAAGCCTGGGGATGGAACGTCGTCGCCATCGACGGCAACAACGCCCTGCAAATTCGCGAAGCGCTGCAAAAAGCCAACGCCGAGCGGCAGCGCCCAACGCTCATCATAGGCAAAACCATCATGGGCAAAGGCGCGCGCACCGCCGCCGGCGGCAGCTTTGAAAACAAAACCGCCACGCACGGCATGCCGCTGGGCGAAGCCGGCGCCTCGTTTGAGGAAACCGTCAAAAACCTGAGCGGAGACCCCGCAAACCCCTTCGTAATTTTCGACGAAACCGCCAAGCTCTACGCCGACCGAAAGGCTGCGCTGGAAAAAATGGCCGCCGCAAAAAAGGCGGAGCAGGCGGCATGGGAAAAAGACCACCCGGAGCTCGCAGAAAACCTCAAAAAATTCTTCTCCAAAGGCGCACCCGAAGTCGACTACGCAGGCATTGCGCAAAAGGAAAATCAGGCCACCCGCGCGGCGTCGTCTGCCGTGCTGGCTGCGCTCGCCCGGAGCGTGGACAACATGGTGGTATCCTCCGCCGACCTGTCGAACTCCGACAAGACCGACGGTTTTTTGAAGCACAGCCGCGCGTTTACCAAGGGCGACTTTTCGGGCGCCTTTCTGCAGGCCGGCGTGAGCGAGCTGACCATGGCCTGCGTGATGAACGGCATGGCGCTGCACGGCGGCGTTATTCCGGTGTGCGGCACCTTCTTTGTATTCTCCGACTACATGAAGCCTGCGGTGAGGCTGGCCGCCCTCATGCAGCTGCCCGTAAAGTACATCTGGACGCACGACGCTTTCCGCGTTGGCGAGGACGGGCCTACGCACCAGCCGGTGGAGCAGGAGGCGCAAATCCGACTCTTGGAGCAGCTCAAAAACCACCGAGGGCAAAGCAGCATGCTGGTGCTCCGACCGGCAGACGCGCAGGAAACAACGGCGGCCTGGAAGCTGGCGCTGGAGAACACCGCTACGCCTACGGCGCTCATCCTTTCGCGGCAAAACATCAAAGACCTGCCCGCCGCCGGCGGAAACCGCTACGAAGAGGCGCTGCAGGCAAGCCGAGGCGCCTACGTGGTGCAGCAGGCCGAAACCCCAGACGTGGTGCTGCTCGCCAACGGATCGGAGGTCGCCACGCTGGTGGACGCCGCAAAGCTCCTGGAGGAGCGAAAAAAGCTCCGCGTCCAAATCGTTTCCGCCCCAAGCGAAGGCCTGTTCTTTGCGCAGGACGACGCCTACCGCCGGAAGGTCATCCCCGCAGGCGTGCCCGTATTTGGCCTTACCGCTGGATTGCCTTCTACACTCCACCGCTTTGTGGGCGACAGCGGCGCGGTGTTTGGGCTCGACCACTTCGGCCTCTCCGCGCCATACAAGGTGCTGGACGAAAAGTTCGGCTTTACGCCAGAAAACGTATTCTTGCAGGTAGAAAAGCTGCTGGAAGGCAAACCCTGAACGCTCCATGACCCTTTGCCTCCCTTCACCCTAAAAATTAGCATCCCTTGAATTTTGAGCTAACTTCCGAATATCAGCCCACAGGCGACCAGCCCACCGCCATAGCCGAGCTGGTAGAGGCGCTGCGCGGCGGTACGCCCTACAACACGCTGCTGGGGGTGACAGGCTCAGGCAAAACCTTTACCATAGCCAACGTGGTGGCGCAGCTCAACCGCCCCACGCTGGTGCTGAGCCACAACAAAACCCTTGCGGCGCAGCTCTACGGCGAATTTAAGGGGTTCTTCCCAAAAAACGCCGTAGAGTACTTTGTGTCCTACTACGACTACTACCAGCCGGAGGCATACATCCCCACCACCGACACCTACATTGAGAAAGACCTCGCCATAAACGACGAAATCGAAAAGCTGCGCCTGAGCGCAACCTCTTCGCTGCTGTCGGGAAGGCGCGACGTGATTGTCGTATCGAGCGTATCCTGCCTCTACGGCATCGGAAACCCCGACGACTTTTACAGCAACACCATAGCCGTAAAGGTGGGGCAAAAGCTAAGCCGGCAAAAACTCCTATACTCGCTCGTGGATAGCATGTATTCGCGCAACGAGCTGGAGTTCAAGCGCGGCTGCTTTCGCGTGAAGGGGGATACCGTGGATGTACGCGCGGCGCACGGCGACTTTGCCTACCGCTTTGTTTTCTTTGGCAACGAGGTGGAGAAAATCGAAATCTTTGAGCCGCTCAACGGCGGCGTGATAGACCGCCCCGACGAAGTGCGCATCTACCCTGCCAACATTTTCGTCACCACCAAAGACCGCATGCACGCCGCCATTCGCGACATTCAGGACGACCTGGTGAAGCAGTGCGAATTTTTTAACCGCATGGGAAAGCTCCTGGAGGCAAAAAGGCTCAAGCAGCGCGTGGAGTACGACCTCGAAATGATGAAAGAGCTGAGCTACTGCCCCGGAATCGAAAACTACTCGCGATACTTTGACGGGCGCAGCGCAGGGTCGAGACCCTTTTGCCTCATCGACTACTTCCCCAAAGACTTCCTGCTCGTGGTAGACGAAAGCCACGTAACCGTGCCGCAGGTACGCGCCATGTTCGGCGGCGACCACTCGCGAAAGCAAAACTTAGTGGAGTACGGATTCCGACTGCCGGCGGCGGTAGACAACCGCCCGCTCAAGTTCGAGGAGTTTGAAACGCTCATCTCGCAGGTCGTATTCATCAGCGCCACGCCGGCAAGCTACGAGCTGGCAAAATGCCAGGGAGTGGTCGTAGAGCAGCTCATACGGCCTACAGGCCTGCTCGACCCCGTGATAGAGGTGCGCCCAAGCTCCAACCAGGTGGATAACCTGATTGGCGAAATCATAACCCGAACCGAAAAAGACGAGCGCGTGCTGGTCACAACCCTCACCAAGCGCATGGCGGAAGAGCTGACAAAGTTCCTATACAAGGCGGAAATTCGCTGCCGCTACATCCACTCCGACGTGGACACGCTGGAGCGCGTGCAGATTATGGAAGGACTGCGAAAGGGGCTGTTCGACGTGCTGGTGGGCGTGAACCTGCTGCGCGAAGGGCTGGACTTGCCCGAAGTCTCGCTCGTAGCCATACTCGACGCCGACAAAGAGGGATTTTTGCGCGACTCCCGGTCGCTTACGCAAACAGCAGGCCGCGCGGCCAGGCACGTGAGCGGATTAGTCATCATGTACGCCGACAAGGTGACGCAATCCATGCAGCAAACCATCAACGAAACCAACCGTCGCCGCGAAAAACAGCTGGCCTATAACGAAAAGCACAACATTACCCCGCGACAGGTGATAAAGAGCAACCGCGCCATCCTCTCGGGCGAAGAGCTGAAGCCCATCGCCACCTACTACGCCGAGCCGGCCGACGTGAGCGTAGCAGCCGACCCGGTGCTGCAATACATGAGCATCCCCCAGCTGCAAAAAGCCATAAGCCGCGAAAAAAACGCCATGGAGACCGCCGCCAAAGAGCTCGACTTCATTGCCGCCGCAGCGCACCGCGACGAAATGCACGCCCTGCAAAAGCTCCTGAAAACACGGGAAAATACATAAAAGGGTGAGGAGGATTTCCGAACGGCGAAAAGCGCGGAAGTTCAGGCAGGTATATCAGAAGACTTATCCATGATCGAATAACGCTAAACCACCTAATTGAGGAGGTATGGCTGTACTATATAAAATGATTGCTATGATTGCCGGCGCATGTAGCGCTGTAGAGACGCACGCCGTGCGTCTCGCGGCGCGCGTCTCGCTGCGCATCGCGCCACAGCGCCATTTCGTCGCTGAGGCGCGCGCCGCGCGTCTCTACAGCGCCATTTCGCCGCTATTTTCATCGCCGAGCGCCTCAAAAAAAGAATTAACCCAAAATTTACTACTATGACAAAAATCAACCTTTTGCTATGCGACACCTTTCCGGGGCTGCTGCCGCCTGAAATTCCCTCGTATGCGGGCATGTTTCAGCAGCTTTTTGCTTCGGTTGACCCCGATGCTCAGCTGGCCATATTTGACGTTCGGCAGCAAGCCTACCCGTCGTCGCTGAGCGGCGAAGAGCTCTACCTGATAACGGGCAGCAACGCTTCGGCCTACGACGATACCGCCTGGATAGGCCGGCTGCAGGAGTTCATCCGCCTGCTGTACGCCCGGCGCATGCCCGTTGCCGGCGTTTGCTTTGGCCATCAGGTGGTGGCGCAGGCGCTTGGGGGGCGCGTGGCGCGCGCAGCGCAGGGGTGGGGGGCAGGCGTTCGCGCCGCGCAGGTGGCAGACGCCGCCGCAACGCCCTACTTCCCGCGCGGGCAAATGCGGCTGCTCTACAACCACCACGACCAGGTGGTCGCGCTGCCCCCCGATGCCGTGCGCTTTGCCGCCAGCGAATTTTGCCCAAACGAAGGGTTTTACATCGGCGGCTGCGTGCTGACCTTCCAGGGGCACCCCGAGTACACGCGCGCCTACAGCCGCCACCTGCTGCTCCGCCACGCGCGCGGCGAGCCCGAGCAGGTGCGGGAAAACGCCCTCCAAAGCCTGGCCGAAGCAACCGACCACCTCGCCGCCGCAAGGTGGATGCTGGACATGGTGAAGCAAAGGTAGCCCAAGCAGGCCGCACTCCAAGTCATCGTGAAAAATCCGTTTTTCGTCGGGTGTTGTGGGGGCATTAGCAGAATTTGTTTGCAGCAGCGCGCTGCGGTGCGCTACCTTTGCCCCGAAGTAAAAAAAAGCGCCATTCGCCCCTTTTAACACAATAAAATGCGAAAACTGCTTTTGTTTCCAAAGTTTTCTTCTACATTTGCACCGCTTTTCCTCGAAGAGCGCGCCACCTTTGGAATTTACCGCTGCGCAGCGCCCCGCCTTTACGGCGCGAAAGCCTTTGCGCAGCAAAAGCAAAAAAAGCGAACCCCACTTATGGATAGCGAAAACGTAAAAGAACGAATCGTCAAGCATGCGGCGGAGCTCTTTGCAGGGCACGGCTGCAAGTCGGTTACCATGGACGACATTGCCTCGTCGATGGGCATCTCCAAGCGCACCATCTACGAAATTTTTCGGGACAAGACCAGCCTCGTGGAGGCCTGCATCCACTCCTTCTACGAGCAGGGGCGGCGCGACGTGGAGCACATCCTCAGCAGCGACAACGACAACGTTTTCAGCGCCATCTTCTCCTTTGCGCAGGCCACATCGCAGGTGATGCTCCAGCTGCGGTGCAGCTTTTTCAGAGAAATCCAAAAGTATTTTCCCGACGTATTCGCCACCACCGTGCAGCAGTACCGCGACCAGCACACGCGCAACGCCAAATGCATCCTGCTGCGCGGGCAAAAGGAGGGCTTATTTAAGGACAGCATAGACGCCGACGGCGCCGCCGTCCTCATGACCACCATTACCAGCGCCATCCTCACCAGCAACATGTTTGAGGCGCTGGGGTACGACCGGCGAAAAATGCTGGGCAACTTGGTGTACAACTACATGCGCGGCATCTCCACCCCAAAGGGGCTGAGGGTAATGGAGCGCCTGCGCGAAGCGTACAACCTGCCGGATATCTTTTCGCTCAGCAAGGCGCCGCTGCGCGCGGGCGGCAAAGCGCCGGAAAGGCGGCAAGCAGTAAAGCACAACACAACTCAACAAAAATTATTAAGCAAATGAAGAAACTAATGCTGACGGCAGGGTGCTGCCTCGCGCTGGCAGGCGGACTTGCGGCGCAGGCGACGGCGGATACCCTCAAGGTGGACCTGAAAAAAGCGCTGGATATTGCGCTGAGCGACAACCCAACGATCAAAATTGCCGACAAGGAAATTGAGCGGGTGGACTACTCCAAAAAAGCGGCCTGGTACGGCCTCCTCCCATCGCTCAGCGGAACGGCGCAGTACGGAAAGTACGTTATGCCTTCGGCGATGAGCATGATGGGGCAGGTGATGGATTCGCCCACAGACTTCACCGCCTCGGCAACCCTCTCGCTCTCCCTGCCCCTGATAGCGCCCGCCCTGTGGCGCTCTATCCAGCTCACAACGCTGGATATGCAGCTGGCGGCGGAAAAAGCGCGCGCCTCCAAAATTACCCTCCACAACGACGTCACCAAAGCCTACTACAACATCCTGCTGGCAAAAGATTCGTACAAGGCGCTGCAGGAGGGATACAACATTGCTAAGGAAAACTACGAGCTCGCCAAGCTGCGCTACGAAACGGGCATGGCGGCAGAGTACGACTACGTTTCGGCAGAGGTGCAGATGAACAACTTGCTGCCAAACCTGCTGCAGGTGGAAAACGGCGTTGCGCAAGCCAAGATGTACCTCAAAGTGCTGATTGGGCTGAACGTGGAGGTCGCGCTGGAGGTTGAAGGCAACCTTGCTGATTTTGAGGCAAGCGTTGCCAAGGCAAACAGCGAGCACGAAATTTCGCTCCAAAACAACTCCGACCTGACGCAGCTCGATATCCAGCACCTACAGCTGCAAAAAGCGCTGCAAATACAGCGAACGCAGCATTTGCCTACGCTGGCCGCTTTTGGAAACTTCGGCTATAACGCTACGGGAAACAAGGAAACGGATATAAATTTTGGGGCAATACCCATGCACGTGGAGGCCTCAAGGGAGGCGTTCAGCCAGGGAATGATCATCGGCCTGCAGCTCAGCGTCCCCATCTTTAGCGGATTCTCGAACACCATTAAGGAAAAGCAAATAAAAATACAGGCAAAGGAGCTGGAGCTGCAGCGCGAATACCTCAAAAGCTCGCTGACGGTGCAGGCCCGCACGGCGCTGGACAACATGGATAAGGCGGTGCGCCAAATGGAATCGAACAAAAAGGCGGTGGAGCTCGCCGAAAAGGGATACCGAATTTCGGGAAACCGGTACAACACCGGAATGGGCACCATGCTCGAGCTCAACAGCTCGGCGCTCGCGCTCACGCAGTCCAAGCTCTCATACCATCAGGCCATCGCGGACTACCTCTCGGCAAAGGCCGATTACGAAAAAATTGCAGGAAACTAAATAAATCTCAAAATAACAACAGCATGAAAAAAGTAGTAACATCATTTCCCCGTTTGGGGTTGGGAGGCGCCATCGCCACGGCGTCGTTGGCTTTGCTTTCGGGGTGCGGCGGCGGCGCAAAATCGGCGCAGCCGGCGGCAGATTCGGCAAGCGTGGTGATGATCAAATCGGAGGTGGTGCGCCGCCAATCGGTGGAGCAAATACGCGAGTACACCGGCAGCATTAGCCCCTACTCAAAGAATATGATTGCCAGCCAAAGCGCCATGCGCATCGACAGGATACTCGCGGAGGTGGGCGACCACGTGGCCGCCGGACAGCTGCTGGTGCAAATGGAGGAAACCGGCTACCTGCAGTCAAAGCTGCAGGTGGAAAACCTCCGCGTGGACTACGAGCGCTCCAAGTCCCTCTTTGAAACGGGCGGCATCGCCAGGCAGCAGCTCGACCAGCTCAAAACGCAGCTGAGCGTAGCCGAAGAATCGCTCGCCAACCTCGAAAAAAATACGCGCCTCCTCTCGCCCATCACCGGCGTGGTAACCCAGCGCCTCTTTGACAACGGCGACATGACCGGAGGCCAGCCCATCCTGCAGGTGCAGCAGCTAAGGCCCGTTAAGGTGCTCATCAACGTTCAGGAGGAGTTCTTTTCGCTGGTAAACACCCGCATGAACGCCGACATTAAGGTGGACATCTACCCGGACGAAACCTTTGTGGGCAGGGTAAACCTCGTGTACCCCACCATCGACAACATGACCCACACCTTCACCACCGAAATTACCTACGCCAACGGCAACCTGAAGATGCGCCCCGGCATGTTTGCCCGCGTGGTGCTCAACTTCGGCAGCATCGACCGCGTGGTAGCGCCCGACAAGGCCGTCATCAAGCAGGCCGGCACCGACGAGCGCTTCGTGTACGTCGTCAACGCCGACAACACGGTGAGCCACCGCACGGTGAAGCTGGGGCAGCGCCTGAGCAACGCCTACGAAATCCTATCGGGCCTCGACGACGGCGAAAAGGTGGTGACGGCCGGCATCAGCCGCCTCATCAACGGCGCCGCCGTGCAGGAGGTCGCCGGGCTGGCGGAGTAATGCCGAAGCTTGAGAGGCTACACGGTAGCGCTGATTTTCTTTTGGCTACGTTCGCCGGAGCTGGCTGTCGGCAGGGTTGCGCAGCGCGTTGCCGCCGGCGGACACGCCATCGCCGAAAACGTTATCAGGCGACGATATGCGGCGGGTATTCGCAACCTGTTCCTACGCTACATGAAAGAAGTAGATTGCTGGATTTTAGCGGATAATTCAACCTCTCCGCTCGAAGTCGTGGCAAAAGGCGGCAAAAATCGGCAAAGCAAGCTGGTAAATGAATTGCTATATAAAACCATCGAAAGCTATGGCGCAAAATAAAGCTATGATGCAAGATAAAGAATTTGAGGAGCTATGCGACAAGATTGTCAAAGGGGCAGCGCTGGCGTATGAGCGCCTTGTGGCGCAAAAGAAAAAGGAGGACGGCGAGCTTATTTTTGGAATAGACGGAAAAATTGTGCGGGTCAAAGTTCGCGACCTGCCCGAAAACGGCGCAACCCGCAAGGCGCAGCCAAAATAATCGCTAACTTTACACCCTCAAGCTGGGCGGGCAGGATTGCTGCAACGTTACGCCCTCAGCTCTGGAAAAAGGTATGGGCACATTTTGAAAGGCGATACTGCAACACAACAACAACAAAACATAAGGAGGTTTACAATGAAAGTTTATCACGGCGGCTACACAAAAGTACGCGAGATTGACCTGAAAAAATGCCGCGCCGGCAGAGATTTCGGGCAAGCGTTTTACCTCAGCAACTCCCGCTTTCATGCGGAGGAGTGCGCCAGGCAGCGAATAGAAGGGGTGACGGGCGGCGAAAAAATCGCCACGGACACCTTGGAGATGAGGGGAATGATTTTCTGTATCGGCAACACCCCCGTTCAGGAGGAGGACGACAGCGAGCAATGGAAAATAGCCCGAATGAACGGCAGCAAAGGCGTAATAACGGAATTTGACTTCAACGAAGAGGCCTTCAACGACAAATCGTTGGAAATAATCCGCTTCGAGGCGTACACGGAGGACTGGCTTAATTTTGTAATTTTCAACCGCATATATGCTGTCGTCCACGGGTGGAGGCATAAGTTCGACATCGTAGAAGGCCCCATCGCCGAAGACAAAGTTATACGCCGCGTTTACGCCCACGTGTTTGGATTGACGACTTGGGAGCAGGCCGTCGAAGAGCTGAAAGCCTTCCCCTACACGCATCAAATAGCGCTGTGCACCGAAAAAGCGCTGAAAATGGTTGAATTTATTGGCTAAACACCATCAGGATGAGCAACGCTATTCGTAACATGCTTATCATTGGCGCAACGTCGGGCATTGGGCGGGAGCTCTGCGCGCAGTACGCCCGGCGCGGCTGCAAGGTAACCGCCACCGGCAGGCGCAGGGAGCTGCTCGCCTCGCTAAAGGAAAGCAGCGCCAACATTTCTACCTGCGCAGCAGACGTGGTGGATTGCCATGCGGCGGCGCTGCTGCACCAAGCGCTGGCGGCTGGTGGCGTGGGCTATGAGGCTGCTGCCCGAATTTATTTACAAGCGAATTTAAAAACCTACAGCGTATGATACGGCACGTTAAAATAGCGCGGCTTTGGGGGCAGCACGAAGTGGACTGGCGTCCCCACCCCGATGTAAACATTCTGGCAGGCGTCAACGGCAGCGGAAAGAGCGCGCTGCTGCGGGTGATCAATGCAGCGCTGTCGCGCAAAAGCGAGGATTTTTCGTGCTTGGAAAATTTGCTTTCGCCAAACGCTCTTGCCCCAAGCTATACCATCAAAATAGAGGGCGATGGCATAAACGTTGAGGTTGAAGCCATCGCGAAGCTTGACGGAAGCCGAAGCGCGAGCCATATAGACGTTCGCAGCAGCAAAGTAGGGTGCGGGCACGACTTGGTAAGCACGTTCGACAACATTGCCAACGAAAAAAAGGCGCTGGAGCAGGAGCTATCGCCGCTTGCAGCGCAGCTGGATGCCGCGATTTTTGATACGCAAAAGCGGTCGCTCAACAGCTACCGGCTAAAGGCAACGGAAGACCTCGACACGGGAATCCGCATCAGCAGCCGGCTAAAGGAGTGGATAAAGATTGTAAATGATTTCTTTGCAGACGCAGGCAAGGCTTTTGAAATTCAGGGCAGCAACGTTTTTTTCCGGCAAGCGGACGGAAATGAGCTGCCGCTAAATAGGCTCTCGGCGGGCGAAAAGCAGCTGCTAATCATCTTGACCAGCGCTTTGGTGCAGGACGGCAGCCCCTTCATATTGCTCATGGATGAACCTGAAATATCGCTGGATGTGGATTGGCAGTACAAGCTAATCAACGCCATCCGGACGCTCAACCCCAGCTGCCAGCTGATCATCGCCACCCACTCGCCCGCCGTCTTTGGGGACGGATGGAACGACAAGCTGTTTTTTATGGAAGATTTGCTGAAACAACAGGCATGAGCAAGCAGGATTTCTACCGGAAGTGGGCAATGAGCTACAGCCATGAAGCCGACCTGAAAAAAAAACTGGAGGCAGTGGTTTTTGTTGAAGGAAAAGACGACAAACCGTTTTGGGAGGCCGTATTTATGCACGCCTCCAAGCAGGTGCGGGTCATTACAGGAGTGGACAACCCCGAAAATCCGGCGAGCGGAAAGCAGGAGCGCCTGAAATATTTTCCGCACCTGAACAAGCGTTTTTTTATTTGCATAGATAGCGACTATGGCTACATTAAGCAGGCGCACCCGGAGTACAACGCCCAAAATTTTGTTCTGCAAACCTACACGTACGCCATAGAAAACCACTATTTGGCCTCCAACGGCAAGCTGCAAGATTTTTTAAAGCAGCACTCCAGCATTATATACGGCGCATTTTTGGCTCATTTAGCAGCGGGAACTTCTGTGAATAAATTTTGTGAAAGCGTCAAGCCCCCTGATGGCCGCAACGAATCGTTGGATGCGCTACAGAAAAATATTCGAGAAAAGCAGCTCCCCTGCGTGGATAACCGGTGCATGGATAACCGGTACGCAGCCCTTGGGCTTGCCGCCGATAACGTGTACTTGTTTATGAAAGCAAAAATGCTGATGCAGCCGCTGCGCTGCGGCAACGATTTATCCTTTGAGCATTTTCCAATGGATAAAATCCAAAAAGATATTGCCGCAATATTAACCTGAAGCAACCCTTTGGCGCACCATGATTAAAGAAATACTACTCGTAGGGTTAGGCGGCGGAGCGGGCAGCATTTTGCGCTACCTTGCCGCGCGGGTCGCGGCTAAGGCGGGATGGCTTGCGTTTCCCGCCGCAACGCTTGCCGTCAACGTGCTGGGGTGCTTTTTGATGGGCGCGCTGGCGGGGGCGTCGCTGAGGGCGGGGTGGATGGACGCCCCCCAAAAATCCCTGCTCATGGCCGGATTTTGCGGAGGATTCACCACCTTTTCGGCCTTTTCGCTGGAAAACGTGCAGCTGTATCAGGCGGGCAGCTACGCCACGCTTGCCCTGTATGCTGCCGCAAGCGTGGCGGCGGGGTTTGCCGCCGTGTGGGCGGGAATGATTATCGTGAAGTAGAAAGTTGTACTTAGAATTTAAAAACGTGGAAACCGTATTACCCGATAAAAGCAGCTACAAAGCGCTGGTGACACAAATTTCCGAAATGTTTGTAGAAGGTCAGCGGCAGGCGATTGTTACCGTAAACAGGCATTTGGTGGAAACCTACTGGAGGGTAGGACGATACATTGTAGATTATGAGCAGCAAGGCAGCAAGAAAGCGGCGTATGGCGACAGCCTCATCGAGCGCCTGTCCAAAGACCTTACTTCGCTGCACGGGCGCGGATTTAGCCTCAGCAACATAAAGCGGATGAGGCAATTTTATGCTCTTTATCCGGATGGCGCAACGGCGTCGTACCAGCTGAGCTGGTCGCACTACATTGAGCTGCTAAAGATTGATGATGAGCTTGAAAGAAGCTTCTACGAAAAGCAGGCGCTAATAGAAAGCTGGTCTGTTGCCGACTTAATCCGCCAAAAGAAAACATCCCTCTTTCTCCGGCTGGCGGCAACGAAGGACAAAGAAGGCATTTTGCAGCTGGCGCGGCAAGGGCTGGCGGTGGCACAACCCGCCGACCTCATCCGCGAGCCCTACGTGCTGGACTTCTTGCAGCTGCCGGAACCGCACCGCTACTCCGAGTCCGATTTGGAGGAGCGGATCATTTCGCACTTGCAGCAATTTTTGCTTGAGCTGGGAAAAGGCTTTGCATTTATTGGCCGGCAGTACCGGATTATGCTTGGCAACCGCCCGCACTACGTTGATTTGGTTTTTTACCACCGCATCCTGAAGTGCTTTGTGCTTATTGACTTAAAGCGGGAAGATGCCGGCTATGAGGACATCGGGCAAATGAATATGTACCTTGGCTATTTTGAAAACGAAGAAAACGCCGACGGCGACAACCCGCCCATAGGCATCGTGCTGGCAAGAGAAAAAGACGAGATGGTTGTAAAATATGCCATGCACAACATCTCCTCTCAGCTGCTGGTTTCCAAGTATCAGCTATACTTCCCCGATAAGGAGGAGCTAAAAAAAATTGTGAGCGACCAGCTGGGCAGCCTGCCGTAAGCAGGGAGAAGCCGTAAGCAGGGAGAAAGGGGAAATGCAGGAACAAATCCGCTATACCGGAGGCGGGCAGCCACGCCATGCAGACCCTGCATGCTGCCGCAAGCATGGCGTCGGGGTTTTCCGCCGCGTGGCGGGGATTATTATCGTGAAGTAGAAGGCTATGGCTGGAGCTTAAGAATGCGGAGCCAATTGGTGCGACGCCGTCGCACCAATTGAGCAAGTGTCATTTACGCAATGTGTTATAGCTTTATTCGGGCGTATATTTGCAAAATTTAAGAATGCGGAGCCAATTGGTGCGACGGCGTCGCACCAATTGAGCAAGTGTCATTTACACAATGTGTTATAGTTCTGCCCGAGCCTACATCCGAAAAGAGCGCCTGAACGCAGGCGGGAATATGCTTCCGCAACCGTAGCGCTGAAAGATGGAAGGTGGCGTTTGGCTGAAGAAAAGAAAAAAGGCTAATTTATCATCTAAGCAATTAATGCTATGAGCAACAAAGGTAAAAAAAAACAAGTAGTTGAAAAACTTTTTGATATTTGTGTCAAAAAAAATGATTTTGTTTTCCACAACGACCTGGTGAAAGATGTTTGTCGAAAAGTCGGCTTAGGCAACCCGTTTGATGTAACCAAACTTGACGATAAGGCCAAGCTGCCGGATGTCTTGCTAAAAAACAACTATGCGATTATTCACATTGGAGGCGGAAAGCATAAATTCATCAAAGGCATCAGTAAAGTTTTCCATGATTTTGAGCCTATCCAGAAGAAAATAGATTGGGAGTATAAAAAATCTATTCTCAACCAGTACAACTCAAGCGAAAGCAACATTCTTTCGGTGGCTAACAACCAACGGATACTGCACCATTTTTTGTTCGGAAAGGATACGGAGCTTGACAACATAGATATTCTGAAACGTCCGAAAACTTATTTTCCTCACCGAACAAAAGCTTCTTTTGAATACTATTTCGGGAGAGGAACAAAAACGGAATTGAAGAATATCCAAATAGAAGTCGATTTGACAATAGAGTTTCAAGGAACGATAGGCGTTTTTGAAGGGAAAAATGGAAAGCCCGACAGCTTTAGCGTTTATCAGATTTACCACCCGTTTTTGTATTACTATAACGCTAACCGGAATACCGAATTGGCGGGAAAAATCAAAAATATTTACTGCGTTTATGTAGTTCGCGAAAAGGGAAAAGAAAACGACACGCTTAAGCTTTGGGCATATACGTTCGAAACCCCGTTAGACATTACCACTATCAAGTTTATAAAATCAACGTCATACAAATTAATTAACATTGGCTGAAATGTTGGCAAAATTTAGGAATAAAGTATTTAATGATGATATCATGAGGGTTCTCAAGACGGTGCCGGATAATTCGCTGGATATGGTTTATGGCGACCCTGACTATAATGTGGGCATCAGCTACGCCGGAAAAAGCTATACGCAAAAGTGGAATGATTATATTGACTGGTATGTTGAGCTTACCAAAGAATGCATGCGCATTTTAAAGCCAACGGGAAATCTGTTTATGATGAACTACCCGAAACAAAACGCTTATTTGCGAGTAAAATATTTGGATGATAGCGCGCATGATGTTCATGATTACGTATGGGTGTACAATACAAATGTCGGCCATTCGCCACGAAAATTTACAACCGCCCATCGCAGCATTTTACACGCAACCAAAACAGGCGATAACGCATTTTACAAAGACAACGTGGCTGTACCTTACCAAAATCCCACCGACAAACGGATTATGGGGCGCATTGCGGCGGGGCATTTGGGGCGCATGCCTTACAGCTGGTTTTACTATGACTTGGTTAAGAATGTAAGCAAAGATAAAACATTTCACTCCTGCCAGATTCCCCTACAGCTGGTTGAGATGTTAATAAAATCCTGTACGCAGGAAAATGATGACTGTTTTATTCTTTTTGGAGGAAGCGGGAGCGAATTAGTTCTATGCAAAAACTTGGGCAGAAATTATATCAGCTGCGAGCTACACCCCGAGTACTATCAAATGATACTGGATAGGCTCAATAATGCCGGAGTAATAAAGACGGAATATAAGCTGGATTTTATTAAGCAAAGAAATGTAGAAAGTGTGAAAACAATGGATTTATTTGCAAAAATAGAAAATGCTGTATAAAAAATTGCTCACAGAATGATATAGCACAAAACCGCTGATTTTCATCACTTTGCAAAAACAAATTTATTCAAAACATTGGCATTCAGTAAGTTGAGCAAGACTTGCAAGGCTTTAATTCTCAATTCTCAATTCTTAACTCTTAATTAACATTAACCGGCTCCTTGCGGGGCGCATTCACACGAAAAACATCATGAAAATTTACGAAACCGCTGTTCGCAAACCAATTTCCACCATCCTCATCTTTTTGGGCGCGGTGGTGCTGGGATTTTTTTCCCTCAACAGGCTGTCCATCGACCTCTACCCCGAGATGGAGATACCCTACCTTTCGGTCATCACCTCCTACGTGGGGGCAAGCGCGGAGGACATAGAGCAAAACATCACGCGGCGCATGGAGGATAACCTCAACACGGTGTCGCACCTCAAGAAAATCACCTCCAGCTCGCGCGAAAACATGTCGGTGGTATCGCTGGAGTTTGAGTGGGGCTCTAACCTCGACGAGGCGGCCAACGACGTGCGCGACGCCCTCGGCCGGGTGGAATCCTACCTGCCCGAGGGGTCGGACAAGCCGCTCATCATAAAGCTGAGCACGAGCATGATGCCCATCATGGTGCTGCGGGCAACCGCTGGCGAAAGCTACGAGGGCCTCTACAAAATGCTCGACGAAAAGGTGGCCAACCCGATCAACCGCATCGACGGGGTGGGGCAGGTGAGCATTGCCGGCGCGCCCACCCGCGAGGTGCAGGTCAACGTTGACCCGCAAAAGATGGAGGCCTACCGCCTCACCATCGAGCAGCTGGGGCAAATCATCGCCGCCGAAAACGCCAACATCCCCGCCGGCGCCATGGACATCGGCTCCGAGCGAATGTCGTTGCGCGTGGAGGGCGAGTTTGCCCAGAGCGGCCAAATCCGCGACATCGTGGTGGCCAACGTTGCCGGGCGCGAAATCCGCATGTCCGACATCGCCGTGGTGCGGGATACCATCAAGAAGATGACGGTGGAGGAAACCGTGAACGGGCGAAAGGCGGTGCGCGTGGTCATCATGAAGCAGTCGGGCGCCAACACGGTGGCCATTTGCCAGGCCATCGCCAAGCTCCTCCCCGAGCTGCGGGAAACGCTGCCCGCCGACGTTGACCTCGCCACGTTTTACGACTCCTCCGAGCACATCACCGACAGCATCAACAGCCTCACCGAAACGGTGCTCTACGCCTTCATATTCGTCATCCTCGTGGTGCTGGCCTTTCTGGGGCGCTGGCGGGCGACCATCATCATCGTCCTCACCATTCCGCTTTCGCTGCTCACCTGCTTCATCTACCTCATGCTCACCGGCGGAACGCTCAACATCATTTCGCTCAGCTCGCTCTCCATCGCCATCGGCATGGTGGTGGACGACGCCATTGTGGTGCTCGAAAACATCACCAAGCACCTCGAGCGAAAGGCGCGACCCAACGACGCCGCCGTTTACGGCACCAACGAGGTGTGGCTTTCGGTGATTGCCGCCACGCTGACCATCATCGCCGTCTTCCTGCCCCTAACGATGCTCACCGGCATGGCGGGCATCATGTTCGAGCAGCTGGGCTGGATTGTCACCATCGTAATCACCACCTCGGTGGTGGCCGCCGTGACCATTACCCCCATGCTCTCGGCGCGCATGCTGCGCTACAAGGCAACGCACACCTACAAGGGCACGGGCGTCGTGTACAAGCCGGTGGACTACGCGCTGGCCAAAATCGACGCGGGATACGCCCGGCTGCTGGGCTGGGTGGTGCGCCACAAGGCGCTGACCATCGCCGCCTCGTTCCTCATGTTCGTTTGCAGCCTATTCCTGCTGGGGCAGGTGCCCGTTGACTTCATGCCCTCGTCGGACGAGGGGCGCGTGCAGGCCACGGTGGAGCTGCCGGTCAACTTCAACCTCGAGGAAACGAGCACCATTGCGCACCGCCTGGAAAAGGTGTTCTACGACAGCTGCCCGGGCGAAATAACGTTCATTTCGGTGAGCGCCGGCGCCGACGACCAGGCGGGATTTGCCGCCCTGTTTGGAAACTCCGGCGTAAACCAGATTTCGTACGACGTCATCCTCGTTGACCGCAAGGAGCGCGCGCGCACGCAGGACGAAATCGGCGAGGTGCTGCGCAACATCATCCGCCGCGTGCCGGAGGTGGAGAAGTACTCCGTGGGCGGCGGCGGCATGGGCGGCGGCATGGGCAGCAGCACGGTGGACGTAAAGATATACGGCTACGACTTTGAGCAAACCGGCGCCATTGCCAACGCGCTGGCCGACAAAATGCGCGACATCCCCGGCGCCCGCGACGTGAACGTGAGCCGCGAAAAGATGAAGGTGGAGATGCAGGTGGACTTTGACCGCCGGAAGCTGGCAAAGTTTGGCGTCAGCACCGCCACCGCCGCCGCCTACGTGCGCAACCGCATCAACGGGCTTACCGCCTCGCTCTACCGCGAAGACGGCGAGGAGTACGACATCGTGGTGCGCTACGACGAGCCGTTCCGCACCTCCGTGTCGGACGTGCAAAACATCCTCCTCTACAACAGCGCGGGGCAGGCCATCCGCCTGAGCGAGGTGGCCGCGGTGGTGGAGCGCTTCACACCGCCCATCATTGAGCGCGAAGACCGGCAGCGCGTGGTTACCGTGTCGGCGGCGCTGGCGCCGGGGGCGGCGCTGGGCGACGTCGCCGCGGGCGCCCGCGCCATCATCCGCCAGCTCGACCTCCCGCAGGGCGTGGCCGTCGCCATTGCCGGAACGGTGGAAGACCAGGAGGAATCGTTTGCCGACATGATCACCCTCATGCTGCTCATCGTCCTGCTGGTGTACATCGTCATGGCGGCGCAGTTCGAATCGCTGGGCAAGCCGCTCATCATCATGGTGTCGATACTGTTTGCCTTCACGGGCGTGTTCCTCGCCCTGTGGATCACGGGCACCACGCTCAGCATCATCGCCCTCATTGGCGCCATCATGCTCGTGGGCATCGTGGTCAAAAACGGCATCGTGATAGTGGACTTCACCAACCTGCAGCGCGAGCGCGGCATGGCGCTCCGCGAAGCGGTGGTCACGGCGGGAAAATCGCGCCTCCGGCCCGTGCTCATGACCTCCCTCACCACCATCCTCGGCATGATTCCCCTCGCCTTTGGAAGCGGCGAAGGCGCAGAAATGTGGCAGCCGATGGGCATCGCCATCATCGGCGGCCTTACCTTCTCCACCCTCATGACGCTCCTCGTGGTGCCCGCCCTGTACGCCGCCTTCAACTTCGGGCGCGGAAAGAAAGTCCGCAAGGCTAATCGCGTGGAGGTGGACGGCTAAGGGCGAAAGCCGGGCTATGAACAACAACCTCACCACCTCATTAAGCTAAATGGTTTATAATCATCAGTAATAATTACCATACCATGCAATTTATGGCGCTACCGGAAAAAGAAGCGATAAAAGTAAGACACTCCGACTTCGTAATTTACGAAGCTGATGACAAGGTGACAAAAGTAGCTGTGCGGCTCGAAGAAGAAACCGTCTGGCTGACGCAGGCACATTTGGTCGAACTATTTCAATCAAGCAAGGCAAATATCAGCGAACACATCAAGCATATATTTGAAGAAGGCGAATTGAATGAAAATTCAGCTGTTCGGAAATTCCGAACAACTGCTTCTGATGGTAAAAATTATGAAATAGCTCACTACAATCTTGATATGATTATTTCGCTCGGCTATCGTATCAACTCCAAAATCGCCACAAAATTTCGCCAATGGGCAACGGAACGCCTCAAAGAGTACATTGTGAAAGGTTTTACGCTTGACGACGAGCGATTGAAAAATGGAGGCGGACGTTATTTTCGCGAACTTCTACAGCGTATTCGCGATATTCGATCTTCCGAAAGAAATCTTTGGCAACAGGTTACCGATATTTACGCCACAAGTATTGATTATGACCCGCGTAGCGCCATAACAGCCGATTTTTTTGCAACCGTTCAAAATAAAATGCACTACGCGGTTCACAGGCAAACTGCCGCCGAAGTGGTTTATAATCGTGTTGATAACGAAAAAATTATGCTCGGAATGACCAATTTCAAAGGTAATTACATTACAAAAGAAGATGTACGCATTGCTAAAAATTATCTTTCTGAAATAGAGCTGCAAAAATTAAATCTGCTTACCGAAGGGTTTTTAGGTTATGCCGAATTGCAGGCTTTGGAACAAAAGCCTATGAGAATGAACGATTGGAAAAATTTTTTAGACGGGCAACTTCGTACATTAAACAAAGATATTTTAACAGACAAAGGAAAAATATCTCACAAACAGGCGATAAAAAAAGCCGAAAAGGAATTTGAAATCTACCGGCAAAGAGAAATGTGTCTGCTGGAAAGCGATTTCGACCGTGCGGTAAAACAATTAACAAACAAAAATAATGAAGGACAATAAAAAATTCGCGCAGGTTTTCCGCTTCGACTTTCACGGCAAACGGCAGGGAAAGTATAAGTTTCTTTTAAAAAACAATAGATATTATGCTGATTAGCTTATAACCGTATTGATTATCAATGCTATTCTTGTTTCAACGTTGCTTGGTCTCTATAAAATCTAATTACATGGAAGATTTTTTTACAAATAACCCGCTTTGGTGCGAAAAGACAGGCAAGATTTACGCATTGCTGGAGCGCGTCAAGATTTCGGAAGAACAGTCGAAGGACGTGCTGCACCTGCGAAAAGCAAATCGCATCCTTTCCGTTGGCGCTACAACGGCCATTGAAGGCAACCGGCTTACCGCGCAGCAGGTTTTTGATGTGGTAAACGGCAAGGTTGTTTTCGCTCCGCTGCACGATATTAAGGAAGTGAAAAATGCCTTTTCCGCATACGAGCAAATCCCGGATTTAGACCCGTACAGCGTTGACGATTTCCTGAAATCGCACCGCTGCATTACGGAAAATTTGGTGCAGGAGGCAGGGCAATTTCGCACGGTGGGCGTCGTGGTAGCCAATAGCAGGGGAGAAATTTTACATTCGGGGGCAGATTACAAAGATGTTCCGCGCTTGGTCGCCGAGCTGCTGGCCTGGGGAAAGGCTACCGATGCGCACCCCATTATCAAGAGCGCGGCGGTGCACTTTATGGTAGAGCACATCCACCCGTTTCGCGATGGCAACGGGCGTATCGGGCGGCTGTGGCAAACGCTTATTTTGGCTAAATGGAGCCCTGTTTTTGAGTGGATGCCGGTAGAAACAATGATCTACCACAGCCAACAAAAGTACTACGACGCCTTGCAGCAATCGCACAAAAACAAGATTGACTGTCGCCCGTTTATTGATTTCATGTTCGACATCATTGAAGCCGCAATTTGCCGGTATGCCGATTCCGAAAAATCAGCAATTGGTGGAATAAATGGTGGTTTATTTGGTGGTTTAAATGCGCTTCAAAAGGAAATTATTGCGCTAATACAGGAAAATCCTAACATTCGGGCTTTTGAAATGGCGCAGAAGCTGCTAAAGCCTGTTCGTACCGTAGAAAATAATTTAAGCTGGCTCAAAGAAAAGGGCATCATTTCCCGCGTGGGCAGCAAAAAAACAGGCTGCTGGAAAATTATTGCCTGAGCGGTGATTTTTGGGGTAGCGCCATAAATTGTGGGGAAAACCTAATTTTAATAGCAAATTTTTTTGTAAAAAAAGAAGATGAAGACAGCCGCATACGCTATCGCAGGGCTTCTGCTCCTGTGGACGGCGCTGGGGGCGCTGCGCCACCTGCACCTCAAGAAAACGAGAAAAGGCAAGGTCATCTGCGTTGACGAAAGCCGCTGCACGGGGTGCAGGCGCTGCTGCAGGAGGTGCGGGCGCCACGTGCTGGAGGTCGTGCAGGGCGAAGCCGGAGCGCGCGCCCTGGTAGCCCGTCCGGACAGCTGCACCGCCTGCGGCGACTGCTTGGCCAAGTGTAAGCGCGGCGCCCTGACGCTGGTTGAGCGGGGAGAGCAGAAAGCAGAACGGTAAAAGCAGCAGATGGCTGGCGTTTTCCCATGCGAAAATAATTTTGTATTTTTGCAAAAAATTTTATCGTAAGAACATACTATGCAAAACGTTGTTTTAGAAAGAGAAGGCTACCTGCAGCAGCTTGCCGTTTGGATTGATAAGCCCATCATAAAGGTCATCACAGGGCAGCGGCGCGTGGGGAAGAGCATGTTTATTTTTCAGCTTATTAGCCATATCCGAAAAATAAATCCCGATGCCAACATCATCTACATTAATACCGAGGATGAAAAGTATCAGCACATTCGGGACTACGTAGCGCTGCAAAACGAGGTAAATGCGCAGCTTTCGGCGGCGTCCCGCAGCTACCTTTTTGTTGACGAAATTCAGGATGTTGCAGAGTTTGAGCGGGCTTTACGCGGCTATCTATCCGAAAACAAGCTCGACGTATACTGCACAGGCAGCAGCTCCAGGCTGATGTCGGGCGAGCTGGCTTCGTTTCTCAGCGGGCGGTTTGTGGAGTTTAAAATACACCCGCTTTCGTTTTCGGAGTTTTGCCTGTTCCACAGCTTGCCCAAAACCAACGAAACGCTGCTCAAGTATTTCCGGTTTGGCGGCATGCCGTTTTTGCGCCACCTGCCGCTTGAGGACAGCACGGTAAACGAGTATTTGCAAAGCATCTACAATACTATCCTTTTGCGCGACGTTGCAGAGCGATACGAAATACGCAACCTGCATTTACTCAAAACGCTATCGCGCTTTATTGCCGACAGCGGAGGAGCGGCTTTTTCCTCGTTGAGCATAAGTAAATACCTTAAATCGACGGGAATAGCCGTATCGCCCAAAAGCATTTTGGGCTACACCGATTACCTGAAAAATGCTATGATTATCAACCACGTAGAGCGCCACGACGTGGCCGGTAAAAAAGCGCTCGCTTCGGGCGGAAAAATATACTTTGAAGATTTTGGGCTGCGCAACGCTATTGCAGGCGGGTTTAAGCTGACGGATATTCAAAAGGTGATGGAGAATGCCGTGTACATGCACCTTGTGCGCCAGCGCTATAAGGTTAGCGTCGGGCAGCTGCGGCAGCAAGAAATTGATTTTATTGCCGAAAAAGACGCTCAAAAATGCTACATACAAGTTGCCTACAAGCTTTCGTTGCAGGAAACCATCGACCGCGAATTTGGAAATTTGCTGCTGATTAAGGACAACTTCCCAAAAATCGTAGTCACCATGGACGAGCTGGCGGGCGTTGGCCATCAAGGAATCGAACATGTACACATACTCGACTTCCTGCAGCGCGCAGCAGTAAATTAAAAATAGCGACGATAGAACGAAAACCATACATGCAGCAGCTGCGCGGCTGGAAAAACCGGCAT
>JAIROF010000135.1 GCA_031257655.1 Prevotellaceae bacterium
TTTCCCCCGTAGCTTTCTCCGTAGTTTTCTCCGTAGTTTTCTCCACGGCATCATCACCTTTTTCAGCCAATTTTTCTTTCATTGTGCTTTGTAACGGATAGGCCGTTACCTTAAAGCCATGCTGAAAATTTTCGAATAGGGGTTTTGGGCAACCGTAGCGCTCAAACAGCGACGTTACGCGCCGTACCCCTGTTCCATAACGCTCTATCCATGTTATTTCCTTAAATACTCTGGCGATTAGCTTGTTCCGGCAGCTGGACACGTATGTTCCCTTTCGTAAATCATCTTCGGATATGCCGTCCGGCAAGCGACCTGGGTTGAAAAATTCGATTCTATCGTTAAATATTTTTATCGAAGATTCGCCGTAGTGCGAATAATCCCGGTGTACGATCATGTTCATCACAATTTCGCGCAGGGCATCCAGCGGATAATCCCAGCGCTCTTCCCGAGCCGGTTTTTCCGTGATTATAAATGCCTTATTGATGTGCTTTCGTATAAATGCAAGGACTTCTTCTACTTCTGTAATCAAATCTGTGGCCACGGTGACGCCATCCTTGATGGTAATCTCGTCCTGAAAGCGCCCCATTTCAATGGTCGAAAAAACAGAATCGCTTTTCATCAGCAGCAGAAAGGCCGCATAGGTTAGCTTGCCTTCGCGCAGCAGCTCCATTTTTGTCAAAAATTCCAGCACGTTACTTTCAATGGGAAATTCCCTGCTCTTATTGTAGAGGTGAATAATCCTCAAGGCTTTGTCTTCGGAAATATCCGAAATATGGTGATGAGCGTCTAAGTCGTAATCCCAGCTGCTGTTGAATGTTTGAATGCGCATGTTCACAATGTCATTCAAGCTCAGCAGGTGGTTGGATGCGCCGGTTCGCTTGTAGTACTTTCCTTTTACGGAGACGGGCTTAACGGGAAACTCCTCTACCGACAAAACGATGAGGCTTTTACCGGCTTCCAAGGCGATTGTGGCTACTCCCGGAATAATAGCCGGCTCGGTTTTCCCCTTAATTTCGTTGACCCACTGCGTTAAGGTTTCTTTTCCTGTCGCAACACCCGCCGCTTTACCATCATCATTTACGCCCACATAAATGCTCCCGCCCTTGTGGTTTGCAAAAGCAACCAGCGTTTCTATGCAATCCATATTAAAGGTGGACTTAAACTCCACGGTTTCGGATTCTTTGTCAGGTACTTTATGTGTTGCGCTCATGCCGATAGTTTATATGTCAAGCCACTTTTTATTTTTTTGCTGCGCCCGTTTTTTAACCATTCTATCGCTATCATACCCTTGCCTGGGTCTCTCTAAAAACAGGCCGTAAAAAATTTCCGCAAAATTAGATGAAAATCCCGGATTTCCAAGCGCACGGGATGAAAAAAAGGGGGGTTTTACAGAGGAAAGGTAACGTATTTTGCGGCATTTACAGCGCTGCGGTTTTGCGCTGCAAGCTTGCTGCGCGCTGAATGAGTATCCTGCTCTGGATTTAGCAAAATTTCATAGCGCTATTCTTATAACCTTTTCCCTTGTTGTCCAGTCTTTTCACGCAGTATTCACGTATTTTTCTTCGTTAAATCCGCCATCTTTTCCACGAAAAATTTTGTCGTTTCGCTTTTTTGCGATACATTTGTGGCGCTTTTAAGACCTTTATTCGTTTCAACGCTCGGAATTGCACCGGGCTGCTCTGAATGAATAAAGGTTTTTTCTTTGCTATATAAATTTAATCCGTTTTCTGTCCAGAAATCAAGGTGTTTTTGCGGCCTGCCGTGTATGGAAGTTATAAGGTTTGCAACCTTGTTTTTTTTGCCGTCAAAGACTACCCCTCGCCTATTTATCGGAACTACTACAGGGTTGTTTTTACTATCCTTTTCGTTCACCATGACTACAACGCTGTCGACCTTTTTACTTTGAAAAATAGCAAGAGCATGGTTTAACTTTACAGGCAAATCTTCTAATTGTTTGAGAGAGATTGTAGCATCATGCCCTTTTTGTGCTTTGGTAAGGATTCTTTGTGGCATTAATATACTTGCAGTATTATCAATGTGCTTAGACAATTCTCCACACGGCATGCCCAAATCTAATATTTTCCAAGTGGGTAACTTCCCCTGCATATACTTCTTCAAATCCATGTTGTATGCAGCATTTGCCGTGAGCAAGCTGTTCAACTCGTTTTTTGTCATGGCTATTTTAGCGTGTGATTAACGTAATTTACCAGCGCTGCTCCGGATGCTTTTCCCTTGTTGTCAGCCATTTTTACGCAGTACTTTCGTATTTTTTTCGTTAAGCCTAAACTCCTCTTGCCTTTGTCCGGAATTGCACCGGATTGACTTGCGTAAGCTGAAGTCTTTTTTTATAGACTTGGCATTGCGATATCGTTAGAGCATCGGCCTCGTGAGCTGGCTATTGGCTATCCATTTTTATTGGAGCGTACACTACATTAAGTTTAGCGCTTGGCGCAAAGGTAACGTATTTTGCGGCATTTACAGCGCTGCGGTTTTGCGCTGCAAGCTTGCTGCGCGCTGCGCCTCCAGCTCCTGCGCAATTTCTTTCACCCGCTTTTCCGACAGGGGGTAGAACATCATGCCCACCACGGCAAGGATGCCGCTGACAGCCGGTAGCCAGCTCAGCATGAGGCGCACGCCAAAGATGGCCGAATCGGGCTGCATGGCCGCCGTCTGGTCGTAGCCAAACCAGGCCAGCAGCCAGCCGCTCAGGGCGGCGCCAAACGCCCATCCCATCTTCTGCGACATGGACGAGGAGGAGAAAATCAAGCCCGTGGCGCGGCGTTGGGTCTTCAGCTCCTGATGGTCGGCAATGTCGGCATACATGCTCCAGAGGAGCGGCAGCACGTAGCCCGCGCAAATGGATATGAGGATTTGCAGCGCCATGATTAGCGCAACTTGCTGGGGCGTGAGCGTAAAGAAGAGCACGCTCAGCAGGGCGGCAAGGCTCATGGCTAGCATGTAGGTCTTTTTTTTGCCGAACCTGTTGGATAGGGGCGCGGCGAGGGCAACGCCAAGCATGTTGGCGGCCTGCCCCACCAGCAGGTAGATGGTGGCCGCTGTCCAGCCCAACACGGGCAGCTTGTAGCTGAGCTGGATGTAGTCGGCAAAGTAGAAGAGCGCCACGCTGTCGCGAATGGCGTTGAAGAGGAGGGCGGCCAATCCCGACCCCATGAGAATCCACCAGGGGGAGTTGCGGGCAAGGTTTCGGAGGTCTTGGCGGATGGAGTGGTTTTCGTTTTCGTTCACCGGCCTCACCCGCTCGCGCGTGAGCTTGAAGCAGAGGACAAACAGGGCCGCACAGATAGCGCCTATCACCGCCACAGCCGCCGTCCAGCCCGCCGGCGAACGGCTGACGCCGGTGGCGTCGGCAGCGGCATCCGCTCCCGCGCCAAACAGCCCGGCAAAGAAATCGACCAACGGTTGCAGCAGCATGAAGGTGATGAAGCTCCCAACGAACGCAAAGAGCATCCGGTAGGAGGAAAGAACGTTGCGCTCCTTTGGGTGCGGCGACATTACGCCCAGCAGCGAGGCGTAAGGCACGTTCACGGCCGTGTACACCATCATCATCAGCGTGTAGGTGATGTAGGCGTAGGCTAAGCGACCGGTTTCGCCCAAGCTGGGCGTGTAAAAAGTAGCTACCCCCACTAGCGCAAACGGCACGGCAAACCACAGCAGGTAGGGGCGATACTTTCCCCAGCGCGAGCGGGTGCGGTCGGCAATGACGCCCATGAGCGGGTCGTTGACGGCGTCCCAAATGCGCGTGAGCAGGAACATGGTGCCGGCTGCCGCCGGTGATATGCCGAAAACCTTGGTGTAGAAAAACAGCAGGTACATGCCGAATATCTTCCAAAACATGGACGAGGCCATGTCGCCAAAGCCGTAGCCGATTTTGTCTTTTAGAGTAATAGCCATGGGAAGTAAAAAGTAAAAAGTAAAAAGTAATAAGTAAT
>JAIROF010000009.1 GCA_031257655.1 Prevotellaceae bacterium
ACATTAATAAGGTTAATGAGGTTGTTATTTCTACTATATCTCCCTGCTACTGAGGTTGTTTTGTTATTAAAATTAGGTGTAAATTAGGTTTTTCGCTCCCTACAATTTATGACACTACCCCTAATTCTCAATTCTCAATTCTCAATTCTCCGGTCTCCAGACGCAGAGGATGTACCTTTGCGAAGCCGGCGAATCGTTGTCATCAATCAGGTATCCACTCCCTACGTATAAAAACTGCCCATTTCCGGAGGGTTCGCCGGAGTTCCAGCAGGAGATTCCCATTGCGTCTTTCTTTGCCGTCTGCACGGTAGAAAGCCACGCGCCGGGATTCGTGCTGGGTATTAGCAAGGAGTGCAGGTTAGCCGTTTTTATCTTGCAATACTCTTCGGCGGCAGGCATGTACCACCCCGCGCCTTTTTGCAGGCAGGTGGAGATGGCTGTTCCGGCATAGCTTCCCGCTTTGATGCGCTGGGTATTTTGCCTTCCGTTGTGTATATCCATTGCGTTTGTCTGGCTGGGAGAAGCGGAGTTTGAGGTTAGGAGAGTTCCCCTCTCTGCTATTGGCGCAAGCCACATGTCCACATGCTGAGAGCCGTTATGTGCGCAAGCGCTGCAAAACGTAACGCCGGCAGGAATGGCAGGGTGGGTGTAGGATGCGGCCACCTGAGCGCTGACGGTGCCGGTTCGGAGGTCTTTCACCTTTAGGCGCCACGTTTTGGTTTGCTGTGGCGAGCCCGCCCCGGTTTGCAGGGCTTGGCCGCTGGTGTTGTCCTGCGCAAAGGTTTGGCTGCCGTCTCCCCAGGCGTAAGCGTACTTTCCGCCGCCGGCCACGTGCGCCGTAGCGGTAACAACGCCGCCCACCGAGTAGGGGTTAATTTTGATGCTCACGGTCAGCGCTGCCACGTAGATTTTTTTGGTCACCGTTTTGGTGTTGGTACCGTTGGTGACGGTCAGCTTTAGCGTGAACGACTTGCCGACGTCCGCCTTATCAAACTTCAGCTCGGCGTTGGCGCTGTGCGCGGCAGAGGTTCCGTTGGCGGAAAAGGTAACCTTCTGATCCATGCTGCCGATTTCGTGGCTCACGGCGCTCCACGTGTACTCCCACGTGCTCTCCTGACGGGGCAGGCTCACCGCCATCTCATCCCTCAGGTAGGAGATGGTATCGGGTGCGCTGATGTCCAGCCCGGCGGGCAAGGCTTCTCTTGCGCAGCGGACGCTAAAACCGCTCCACTTTTCAACTACAGCGCGGGCAACGGTTGGGCTTTTGTAGCCAACGCTCCGGTGTATCGCTCTGCTGTCGTTGTTGCTGCTCGTAGAAGTCCAGAAGTATGCCTCGTTGCCTAAGCTGTAGAATCCGCTGTTGGGATTATAGTGCCGGTATCCTGCGGGCAGGAGGTTAAATCCGTACTTGTCGCTGCCCAGCCCTACCGGGGTCGATACTTTTCCGGAATAGTCGGCGCGTCGCCAGGGCCATGCCGGTAGCGTAGCGGTAGCAATGGTGGCATCCACCTGGTTGCTGTGGGGTGGAGCGCTCAGCGTGCTTTTGAGGTGGGCGGCAGCGTTAGCGCCAAATGCGCCGGTGGAGCTGTTGTTGTCCCAAAAGTGGTTGCACGGCGACGCTGCTGCCAGCCCCATAAGGTCAGCGCAACCCTCCACCGCGTTGAGCATCATTCCCCAGTCGGCGTCGCTGGGCAGGAGCCAGCCCTCGGGGCAAATGCCCTGCGTATGGCTCGTAGCGCCGGCCATGGTCGGCGTATGCTCCATGCCATGCCCGTCGAGGCGAATGGCCGTATTCCACGTGTAGAGCGCGCCGTAAACGTTGCAGGTGGTAAGCCCGCCGGTGGTAAGGGTAGCGTTTGTGGCAGAGTTGGCGTTATGGCTGTTGGTCTGCGCATTTCCGGAGGTGATGGTAAGCCCGCCCGGGCACCAGTAGTTACCAAACAAGGAGGTGGACGTCGCAGCGGTGCTTCCGCCCAAGCCTTTATTGGCGTCGCCGGAGTTTACCAGGTCTTTGGTGTAGGTCAGGTTTTGGGCAAACCACCACTTGTTGTCGGGCATAAGCACAATGCGGTATGGGCGGCAGTCGCGCGGGTCGGTAATCCACGCCTCCCAGTTTCCTTCGCGGCTTTCGCGCCGGTAGCAGGCCAGCAGGTCGTTGTTTGCCGTATTGCTGTAGGGGCAAAAAAGGTCTATGTCTGCCGGGCCAAAAATAGCGTCCGAACCGCCGGCGGCGCAGCCCTCGCAGCGGTAGGACATCTTGTATGCGTCAACGCACACGCGCAGGCTGTCGGCTGGGGTAGAGCCCGGCGGCAAGCCGAAGCGGAGGCGGTAGCCGCCGGCCTGCGGGCGCATAAGGCGCTTGCCGTCGCTCGATAGCTGGTAGGTGCCGGGGTTGTTCAGGAAGCTGTCTACCGCCACCACCGTATCCAAGCCCTTGCTGTTCACCATGCGAAACTGCGCCTGATAGTCGCCGCACGCCGGCTTTTCGTACATAATCTCAACGTAGAGCTTCTGGTTCTTCACGTCGGAGTTGTTGCTCAACACCGTAAAGGGCGACGCAAGCTGAGCCTGAGAAGTCCACGCGCCCCACAGCAGCGCGAATGCGCATAAGGTTACACACCGTAATCTAAATGTCATCATGCTTAATTTTCATTTTAGTAAAGATTGGGATTGCCGCAGCATCGGCATCTGCAAAACTCGCTTATTTCCTGCCTATATAACGAATAAAAATCCCTTTTATTGCTATTTTCTCCCATTTTCCACCTCACCTCTACAGCCAAAAAACATTAAATTGACGCCGCGCGTCGCC
>JAIROF010000043.1 GCA_031257655.1 Prevotellaceae bacterium
TGTCATAGTTATTTATCTAACACACACACACACACACACACACACACACACACACACACACACACACACACACACACACACACACACACACACACACACACACACACACACACACACACACACACACACAGTAATCAAGCAGTTACGCGCCTCGCGCCATTTTGCACTCTGCATTCTGCATTCTGCATTCTGCATTCCCGCAGGGTATGATGGCGAGTTCGCAAATTACGTAAATTTTTCGTTTCTTGCAACAGCTTACAGCTTTTATTTTGGGGTGAACGGTCGGCAATTTCGTCCGTTCGCTTTTTTTGTGCCTGTCTCACTAGCGCCTGCTCTAATAGGCGGTAGAGCCCTTCTGCCGGCTATTATTTGTGTTCTTTCCTTTTTTTTTCACTCAAACTATTTTAAGTATGAACAAAAAACTTTTCGACCAGCGTCGAACGGTGTGGGCTACGCCTGCGCCTGTTCGCCGGGCAAGCGATTGGCTGAGGCGTATGCAATGCTTCGCGATATCGCTGCTGCTCTTCGCCGTGCTACCATTGTCGCTGCACGCGCAAAACCTCAACGTATCCGGCGCCGTTCTCGACGGTAGCGGCAACCCCATAGGGGGCGCCGGCGTTGTAGTAAAAGGCTCCTCCGTTGGCGTCATTACCAACGCCAACGGACAGTACTCCATCAGCGCACCGGCCAACGCAACGCTGGTGTTCTCCTTCCTTGGACTTGGCGCGGTAGAGGAGGCCGTTGCCGGACGGACAAGGGTGGACGTTACGCTGCGCGAAAGCGACAAGGCCATCGACGAAATCGTGGTGGTGGGCTACGGCACGCAGAAAAAGGTGAACCTCTCGGGGTCGGTATCGACGGTTTCCGGCGAACTCCTCGAAAACCGTATGGCGTCGAATGTAAACCTTGCTTTGCAGGGCGTCGCGCCGAACCTGAATATTTCGATGACAAGCGGACGCCCAAACTATACGCCGGATATCAACATCCGCGGATATACGTCCATCAATGGCGGCAGCGCATTTATTCTGGTGGACAACGTGCCGGTGACGCCGGAGGAGCTGTCGCGCATCAATCCCGCCGACATCGAAAGCGTTTCGATGTTGAAAGATGCTTCGGCAGCGGCGATTTACGGCGCGCGCGCTGCTTTTGGCGTGCTGTTGATAACGACGAAAAAAGCGAAAAACACGAAATTAGAAATCAATGTCGATATGGCTTACGGGTTAAGGCAGATGTACAATCTGCCCGACATTGTGACCGATGTTGTTGGGTTTATGGATTTGACGAGAATGTCGTGTTATCCATATTACCTCAGCAGCGGACGTATCGTTTACAACGAAGCGGAGGTCGAATATGCCAAACAGGTGGCTGCCGACCCTTCCTTGCCCAAAATCATCGACCGTAAAGGTGACAAAGGTGGTATCTATAATGCCGACAGGTGGGGTTATTACGAATCGACCGACTGGATCGACGTCGTCTACAAAAGTATAACGCCGACTTACAACGTAAATACCAGCGTTGCGCAAAAAAACGAAAAAGGTTCGTATATGGTCAGCGCGGCTTATTACGAGCAGGCCGGAATGGTCGAATACGAAAAAGGATTGAAACGTTACAACATTCGCTCTATTGGCGATTATGACATTACAAAATGGTGGAACGTAGGAACTAATATCTCTTTCGTAAATTCAAACTACAAGTATCCTACAGCGCTGGACGAGGGAGGCGGCAGCAATATCCACCATGTAGTAGTCGCGATGGACTGCAATACCCCTGCTTATGCCAATCCCGACGGAACATTGCCAGGAGGACTGGCGGAAACGCTTGAAACCCTGAGACGGGGAGGCGATGCGGAAGACAATGTTTACGAAACGCAGGTAACGCTAAACACTAAAATTGATATCTTGAAAGACGTATGGAGTATCAAAGCCGACGCAAATTTCCGCCGCTACTACAACTCCATCGATAAAGCGACCATTCCGGTTCCATACAGCGATATCAAAGGCGTTATAAATTATACGAAAAGCAATGTCAGCTCCGCCGAAGCCATCAGCGGCGTTAACAATTACACAGTGTACAACGTTTATACCGATTTCCATAAAACCTTTGCCGAAAAACATTTTGTAAGCGCCGTACTTGGATTCAATCAGGAATACAGCTATGCAAAATCTACATCCGCACGAAGAGAGGGGCTTATCAGCTCCAGCTTGCCCACTATTCAGCTTGCGACGGGCGAAGATTATGTCAGTCAGGGTATCAACGATTTGGCGCTGCGCGGTTCGTTCTATCGTCTGAATTATATTTTCGACGACCGGTATATTGTTGAACTTAGCGGACGTTACGATGGCTCTTCCCGTTTCCCGAAAAAAGACCGGTTCGGATTTTTCCCTTCGGGTTCTTTAGCCTGGGTTGTATCGAAAGAAAGTTTTGTCGCCAACATCGCAAAAAGTTTAAGAATCGAACAGCTGAAATTCCGCGCTTCTTATGGAACTCTGGGTAATCAGATAAATTCAAGCTATTACCCTTACGTCGCAGGTATGGGGGCGGGAAATATCAGCAACGTTATCGACGGAGTGCAACCGATGGCAGTGTATCAGCCCGGAACAGTGGCAGGCGACCTGACCTGGGAAAGAGTGCGCTCGGTGAACGGCGGCGTCGACCTCTCGCTTTTCAAGAACAAATTCGACCTCTCGTTCGATATTTACACCCGCTACACGGAAGGCATGTTGACGCAACTCAAACAGCTGCCGGCTTTCTATGGCGCCGGTGCGCCGAGTACAAACGCTGCCGACCTGAAAACCAAAGGTTGGGAGCTGAGCGTTGGCTATCGCGACGAATTTAACCTCGCCGGTTCGCCTTTCTCCTGGGGAGCCCGCTTTATGATTGCCGACAGCCGCGCATGGATAACCAAATACGATTCGAACCGCCTGCTTCCCGACGATTTCAACGGATATCACAACCATTACGAAGGAAAGGAAATCGGAGAAATCTGGGGGTTGACAACGCTTGGCTATCTGACGGAAAATGATTTTGTCGACGTGGCAAACAACCAGCTGAAAGTAGACCAGAGCAAAGTCGGTTCCAATGACACGAGATACCTGTTTTATGTCGGCGACTTGAAGTTTGCCGATATCAACAACGATGGAGCCGTGACTTATGGCGACAATACTGTCGATAATCCGGGCGACCGCAAAATCATCGGCAACAGCAGCATCCGTTTTCCATATTCAATCGTAGCAAATGCCTCGTGGAAAGGTTTCGACTTACAAATCTTTTTGCAGGGCGTCGGAAAACGCGACTGGTATCCGACAGCTAAGATAAATACTTTCTGGGGCGTCTATGCAGAACCCTGGACCTCGCCCATCCGGAAAAACTACGACCGCTGGACGGAAGAAAATCCAAGCCAGGACGCTTTTTTCCCGCGTATGAAAAGTATTATTGCCGAAGAATACGGTGGTCCTGCAGGTACGAAAGACGAAATGGCAAGCCCGCAAACAAAATATTTGCAGGACGCTTCCTATCTGCGCATGAAAACCCTGACATTCGGATATACCATTCCCGAAAGAATAACGAAAAAATGGAATATCGACAGGCTGCGCGTATTTTTCAACGGCGAAAATCTGTTCACCATCTCGCATTTCGACGTGGAGGGAATTGACCCCGAAATATTGAATGGTGCATACCGGGGCGCTCAATATCCCCAGCAGAAAGTATATTCATTCGGATTAAATTTAAGTTTTTAACTGTTAACAATTAAAACATGAAAAAGATATTATATATTGCAGTATTATTCGGAATCATATCGTTGGGAACTTCCTGTGACGACGATTTTATGGAAAGATATCCGCAGACCTCGATTACCGAAGGCGGGTTTTTCAAAAATACCGACGACTTAAAAACGTACATCAACGGTTTGTATAACGACGGAAACCTGATGTCGAGCGGCTTTTTCAACGACGACGAATCGGACGACGTCACTTTCAAAACCTCGATGGGCGACACATGGCAAATGCTCTACGGGCAACTTTCGGTCGCCTCTGCCAGCGGATGGGACAACTGGGGAAGTTTGCGCAGCGTCAACTTCTTCCTGCAAAACGTAGACAAAGCAACGGGCAACGAGGCGGATATCAATAACTATATTGGCATTGCCCGATATATGAGAGCGTATTTTTACATCGATAAAGTGCAACGTTATTCCGACGTGCCATGGACTGACAAAGCCCTGGGAAGCGACGACCCCGATGTGTATAAAGCCGCCGACTCGCGCGAATTTGTGGTAGACAAGATTATGGAAGACCTCGAATTTGCCGCAGCAAACATCAGCAGCGACATGGGGAATAAAACACGCATTCACCGCTACAGCGCATTAGCTTTGTTATCGCGTTTCTGTCTCTACGAAGGGACTTATCGCAAATATCATCCCGAACTGAACCTCGCCTCTTCTGCCGACCGGTTTTTGCAGCGTTCTCTCTCGGCAAGCGAGGAAATCATGAATAGCGGACTGTTCAGTATCAGTACGGAAGGAGCGCCCTCGGAAGAATTTGTCGACGGAGGCGGCATTTATGTTTCAATGGCATATCGCGCCCTGTTTCAGTCGCAGAACCTCTCGGGCAATCCCGAAGTCATTCAATGGAGCGACTATATGCATCAAAAGAGGCAAGTCGGCACCGGCCGTGTGAAAGGTCTCGACTACGGGCTGACGCGCGCACTTATCGAAACATATCTGATGAATGACGGTACGCCATTTACCTCTACGGCAGGGTATGCAACAAAAACTTTTGGAGAGATATTCAAAAACCGCGACCCGCGTATGGCCGAAACCGTTTCGTATCCGGGATTCACCGCTGTCGGGGCAAACAATTCCATGCCGACAGGCGGAGGATACGACCAAATCAAGTTCTATCCCCTCGACCCGACATGGAAAGAAAGTAGCGGCGGCACCTGGCAAGCGATTGTCGTTTACCGGTATGCCGAAATTCTGCTGAACTACGCAGAAGCAAAGGCTGAACTCGGAACGCTGACACAGGCCGATTTGGACAAAACAATAACGCCTGTTCGTAGCCGCGTGAATATGCCGTCGCTGTCGATGGCTACGGCAAACGCCGCACCCGACGCTTTCCTTGCCGGACATTATCCCAACGTGAGCGGCGCGAACAAAGGCGTTATCCTCGAAATCCGCCGCGAACGCCGTGTAGAACTTGCCTGCGAAGGATTCCGCCTGCGAGATATATATCGCTGGTGTAACGGCGAATTGCAGGCAGTGCGTCAACAGGGAATCTATATCGATAAACTCGGAGCGTATGACGTGACAGGCGACGATATCCCGGATGTGGCTCTCCTGGCTTCGCCCGACGACGAATCGCCAATCGCCGGCCTGCCCGACGATGTGAAAGAAACTATTACCAAAATTGCCGTCGACGGCAGCAAAGGTATTGTTCTCGAACACGGAACATACGGACATGTCATGCTGGAAGGCGATAAAAACCGTGTCACATGGGAGAACCCGAAATTCTACTACCGCCCGATTCCGCAAACACAAATCACGCTCAACCCGGCGCTGAAGCAGCCTTACGGATGGAATTAGCGGCTATCGGTTTTTTTTAGCCCCTTACGCCTCAAAAAAAGGTGAAGCGCTCCGAAGCGCTTCACCTTTTTTTTGGCGGTATGCCGCGTGCAAAACATGGGTGATTAGTAGGATTGATGGCACATGGCGCGAGGCACAGCGCTGTAGAGACGCGCGGCGCGCGTCTCGCCGAGCATTGCGCATCCGCACCATTTTGTCGCGAGGCGCACGCCGCGCGTCTCTACAGCGCCATCTCGCCGCTATTTCGTCGCTGAGACGCTTTTGCTGCGTAGCATGAGAGCTTCCTTTGCATAGCGCCTCAAAAAAAGAATTTGCCAAAAGGAAAAGAGCATTTGCCAACACCCGCACCGCAGAGAATCGCACTTCGGCGCAAGGCATTTACAAGCCCAGAAGGGGCGATAAGCTGGCAGCGTGGGGTAAAACCCCACGGCTGAACCGTAACGTGGAGTTTTCCCCACGGCTAAACTAAATGAGAGATTTCCTATAAAACCTCCTCACTTTGCGACCTTGATGCTGCTCAGCAGCTCGACATCGACCTCCACCCTGCCCTGCTCGGTGTAGGGGCGGTAGCGGTACTGGTAAAATCCGTCGTCGCCAATGAGCAGGATCGTGGTGTCGCGGAGTATCACGTCGTAGCCGTCCAAGCCTTTCAGGTGTTCCAGGCGGGGCAGGCTGTCTACAGGGTGCTTGGCGTAGAAAATCTTTAGCCCGTCGTCGCACACAAAGAGCAGGCTGTCGCGTATGGCAAGCCCGCGAGGGTTGTACATCGAGTAGCCCTTTACCTTCCTTGGCTCCAGCGGATTTTTCACGTTGTATATCTCAAGCGCCGATACGCCTCTGGTGCACGAGGTACCCGTGCTCAGGGTCACGTAGGCAAGGGTGTCGAGGGCTACCACCGGGTCGCAGCTCACAAAGTGCGATATAGACGAGAGCAGCTCCAAGTTGTCCAGCCTCAGGAGGTGCATGCCCGATTGCGAGCCAACGTAGAGCAGCGAATCGCGCACAAAAATGGTTTCGCCGTTATTCGTTTCTATCATGCCCTCGTTGATGTAGCGAATTTTTGCGGGGTTGCCAATGTCGTACTTGTGGATAAACGGGCTGTTGAGCGTGTACAGGTTGCCGCCCACCACCGCAAAGCGCGACATTGAGCCGCCTTGCCCCGATTCGACGCTTTCGCCGCCGGAGCTGCTGCCGCTGTCGGATTGCGCCCCGCACGACGTTAGCATGAGGGCGGACATGGTGAAAAGTAGGATATTTCGACTGTTCATGGCGTAATATGGGTTAGGGGTTAAACTTAGTAGGTGCTTACCCTTTCGCGCTTTTCCCTTTGGGTAAAGCCCACAACGATTTTATCCTTGTGCTCTTCGCTGGTTGTCCACCACCACCCGCTGGGGGAGGCAATGGCGGTGAAGGCATTTTGCTCGCGCGCCACCTCCCTGCGCTCGTCGAGGTCAATCGCCACGAGGTCAACGGCGTTGTCGGCGTACAGGATGTTGTTGCGCACGGCGATGTCCACGCATCCGGGTATTTCAATGAAGTCGGTGGGGCGGGGGTTGCTCGGGTCGCTGTTGTCGATGACGTGCACGCCTTTGTAAGGCTCACAAATGAACAGCTGGTGGGTGCGGACGTAAATTTTCCCCGCGTCTTCGAGCGATTTGGCGTCCGTAAACTTCACCGACGCCTCGAGCTCGGCGCGGGTCATGTAAATTGGCTCGTAGCCGCCGTCGGTGTAGCAATCAATGCACGGGCACGACGGAAGGCAAAACAGCGCCGCCAGCGCTACTCCTGCCGGCAGGATTTTTGATCGAATGTTCATATACTACCTCCTTTTGCATAAATATTCAGTAAAAAAAGGGGAAGCATTTACACTCCCCCTCATCCAATACGCCACTTCATTTTGAAGCATCACCGGTGGTTCACCCGCTGGAGGGCGTAGCCCGGCGCTTTTTGGTCAAGCTTTTGCGGCAGCTGCCCTTTGCTGCTATTCATCCTTTTTCCTATCTATCCCTCAGCGGGCGCAGCAGGCTCCTGCGGGGCAGGGGCTTCTCCGGCCGTGTTTTGGGCTTGGGGCGCTTCGGGAGCCTTTGGCGCTTCGGGAGTTTTTGGCGCTTCGGCAGCTTTTGGCGCTTCGGCCGGCGCCTCGGCAGGCAGCTTTGCGTCGGGCGCGGCCGCCGATTTTTTGGAGCCTCGGCGCGTTGTTTTCTTAGCCGCCGATTTTTGGGGGGTAAGGCTGTAGGTTGCGTTGAAGTCCACCAGCTCTATGAGCGCCATTTCGGCGGCGTCGCCGTGGCGGAATCCGGTTTTGAGGATGCGCGTGTAGCCGCCCGGTCTCAGCCCCACCTTTTCGGCAACGGCGCCAAAGAGCTCCTTCACGGCGTACTTGTTTCTGAGGTATGCAAACACCGTTCGGCGCGAGTGCGTTGTGTCGTTTTTGCTTTTGGTAATAAGCGGCTCCACGTAAACCCTGAGCTCCTTTGCCTTTGCCAGCGTTGTTTCGATGCGCTTGTGCAGGATAAGGGAGTTGGCAAGGTTGGCCAACATCGACCTGCGGTGCCCTGTTTTTACGCCTAAGTGATTTATTTTATTTCCGTGTCTCATTCTCGTTATTCCTTATTCCTTATTCCTTGTCAAGTTTATATTTTAAGATGTCCATGCCGAAGTTCAGGTTGAGCTGCACGAGCTTTTCGTCGAGCTCGGTGAGGGATTTTTTGCCAAAGTTTCGGAACTTCAGCAGGTCGTTTCGCTGAAATCGCACCAGCTCGCCCAGGGTTTCCACTTCGGCGGTTTTGAGGCAGTTGAGGGCGCGCACCGACAGGTCGAGGTCGGTGAGCTTGGTTTTGAGCAGCTGGCGCATGTGCAGCACCTCTTCGTCGAAGTCGTCGTTGGTAAACTTTTCCTCATCGGTATCGATGGTAATTTTTTCGTCCGAAAAGAGTGCAAAGTGGTGTATCAAGATTTTGGCGGCCTCCTTCAGGGCTTCCTTCGGGTGCACCGAGCCGTCGGTGGTAACCTCCAGGGTAAGCTTTTCGTAGTCGGTTTTTTGCTCCACGCGGTAGTTGTCCACGGCGTACTTGACGTTTTTTATTGGCGTGTAGATGGAGTCGATGGCAATAAGGCCAATCTCCGAATTTTCCGCCTTATTTTCGTCGGCCGAAACATAGCCGCGCCCCTTGCTGATGGTGAAGTCCATTTGCAGCTTTACGCTGGGCTCCATGTTGCAGATCACGAGGTCTGGGTTGAGCACCTTAAAGGCGGTCATGCTGCCCGAAAACTGCTCGGCCTTCAGCTGGGTTTGCCCGGAGATGCTAATTTTAAATTTTTCGGAATCGATGCCTTCGGCCACCTTTTTCAGCCTTACCTGCTTGAGGTTAAGGATAATTTCGACCATATCCTCCAGCACTCCCGGTATGGAGGCAAATTCGTGGTCAACGCCATGAATTTTTACCGACGTTATTGCGTAACCTTCCAGCGACGAGAGCAGGACGCGGCGCAGCGCGTTGCCCACCGTCATGCCGTACCCCGGCTCAAGCGGACGGAACTCGAATTTTCCAAACGTTGCGTTCGATTCGAGCATTATTACCTTATCGGGCTTTTGAAATGCTAAAATTGCCATAATACTTTGTTTTCGTTAATTCCTGTACTGCACAGGGTGCTCTTATAAAAAATTTGCTACTTTGAGTACAATTCCACGATGAGCTGTTCGTTTACGGCTTCCGGGATATCGGCGCGCTCCGGTCGGTTGAGAAATTTTCCGCTCAGGGTATGGCTGTCCCACTCCATCCACGAAAAGCGGCTTTGCCGCGCTCCGCCGCAGGTTTCCTGAATGACCTCAAGGCTCTTCGATTTTTCGCGAACGCCCACAGTATCGCCTTCCTTTAGGATAACCGAAGGTATGTTGCACACCTTTCCGTTGAGCACGATGTGCCGGTGCCCCACCAGCTGGCGCGCGGCCGCGCGGCTGGGCGCTATGCCGAGGCGAAAGACAACGTTGTCCAGCCGGCTTTCCAGCAGCTGGAGCAGGTTGTCGCCCTTGCGCCCTTTCATGCGCGAGGCTTTTTCAAACAGGTTGCGGAACTGGCGCTCCAGCAGCCCGTAGGTATACTTCAGCTTTTGCTTTTCGGTGAGCTGAATGCCGTACTCCGAAACTTTTTTACGCTTTTTGGCCAGCCCGTGCTGGCCGGGCGGGTAGTTCTTTTTTTCGTATGCCTTATCCACGCCGTAGATGGGCGAGCCAAACTTACGTGCAATTTTGGTTGTTGGTCCTGTGTATCGTGCCATGTTTGTCTAAAGTTACTTTTTTGTCAGCTATGTATTAAACTCTCCTGCGTCCTTTTGGGCGGCAACCGTTGTGGGGAATTGGCGTAACGTCGATAATTTCGGTTACCTCAATGCCGGAGGAGTGGATAGTTCTCATGGCAGATTCTCTGCCTGCACCCGGCCCTTTTACGTAGGCTTTCACCTTTCGCAGCCCCATGTCGTGGGCGACTTTTGCGCAGTCGTTGGCGGCGGTTTGGGCGGCGTAGGGCGTATTTTTTTTCGAGCCGCGAAAGCCCATCTTCCCCGCCGACGACCAGCTGATGGTTTGCCCATCGGCGTTGGTCAGGGTGATGATGATGTTATTGAAGGTGGAGGTGATGTGGGCTTCCCCTACGGCCTCTACTTTCACAATTTTCTTTTTTGTCGTTCCTGGTTTCTTTGCCATTGCTTAAAAATTTCAAATTCAAGGATTAGCTGCTGCCTACTTGGTTGCTTTTTTCTTGTTTGCCACTGTTTTTTTCTTGCCTTTTCGCGTGCGGGCGTTGTTTTTGGTGCTTTGCCCGCGCACGGGCAAGCCTAAGCGGTGCCGGATGCCGCGGTAGCAGCCAATGTCCATGAGCCGCTTAATGCTCAGCTGCACCGTGGTGCGCAGCTCGCCCTCGAGCTTGTACCCGCCCTGCTGAATGGCGTTACGAATAGCGGTCTCCTGAGCATCTGTCCAGTCTTTCACCTTTACGTCGTAGTCAACGCCTGCCGTGGTCAAGATTTTGCGCGAGGTGTTGCGCCCAATACCGTAGATGTAGGTAAGGCCTATTTCGCCCCGCTTGTTTTTCGGTAAATCAATACCTGAAATACGTGCCATATTTATACTATTTGTTTACTATATTAACCTATAACTGTATGCAGCATAGCCGCTGTGCGCGCTGCACCATCTTTTTATCCCCGGCTTTGGTTACCCCTGCCGCATTTTGAATTTTGGCGTTTTTTTGCAAATAACGTACAGGCGCCCCTTGCGCTTTACAATTTTGCAGTCTTCGCTGCGCTTCTTGATGGATGCTCTTACTTTCATTTTCTACGGTTCAAAAATTCAACAATTCAAAAAATTTTAAGCTTACTTGTACCTGAACGATATTCTCCCTTTCGACAGGTCGTAGGGCGTCATTTCGACGCGCACCTTGTCGCCGGGCAGGATTTTTATGTAGTGCATGCGCATTTTTCCCGAGATGTGCGCCGTTATCACGTGGCCGTTGTCCAGCTCCACGCGAAACATTGCGTTAGAAAGCGCCTCTACAATAGTTCCATCTCTCTCTATGGCGGTTTGTTTTGCCATGGCTATATCATACTTCCTTTTTGTTTCAAAACTTCCTCTATATACTCAAACGTGGTCAAGATGTCGGGCTTGTCGCGCCCCACCGCCACGGCGTACTCAAAGTGCGCCGAGGGCTTTCGGTCTTTGGTGCGGATAGTCCAGCCGTCTCTGTCCTGAACGATGTCGCGCCTGCCCATGTTAATCATCGGCTCTACGCAAATGGTCATGCCCTTTACGAGCGTTTTGCCGGAGCCGCGCTGCCCGTAGTTGGGCACATCCGGTTTTTCGTGCATTTTGGTTCCGATGGCGTGCCCCACCATTTCGCGCACCACCGAGTAACCCTGCTTTTCCACGTGGCGCTGCACGGCAAACGAGATGTCGCCGATGCGCTTTCCCGCAACCGCCTGCTCCACGCCCAGCTGCAGGCTCTGCTTGGTGGCGCGGAGGAGGCGCATTACGCTTTCGTCCACGTTGCCCACGGCAAAGGTGTAGGCCGAATCGCCCACGTACCCTTTCATGCGCGTGCCGCAGTCGATGGACACGATGTCGCCGTCGCGCAGCGCGGTGGCGCTGGGGATGCCGTGTATCACCACGTCGTTGACCGAAATGCACAGGGTGTTGGGAAACCCCCGGTAGCCAAGGAAGCCCGGCTCTGCGCCGTGGTCGCGAATAAACTGCTCGGCGATTTTGTCCAGCTGCAGGCCGGTGACCCCCGGAGCGATGTGCTTTGCCAGCTCTGCCAGCGTGCGCGATACCAGCTGGTTGTTTTCACGGAGCAGGGCTATCTCTTCGGCGGTCTTGGCGAGTCCCATTTTTTTAAAGAGCATTTATATCTTTTCTGCTACATCCCGCTCCTGCCCTTCAGCCGTCCGGTTTTCATGAGGCCGTCGTAGTGGCGGGAGAGGAGGTGGCTTTCTATCTGCTGCAAGGTGTCGAGTATCACGCCCACGAGGATGAGGAGCGATGTGCCCCCAAAAAATCGCGCAAACTGGTTGCTGATGTCCAGCTTCATGGCAAATGCCGGCAGGATGGCGACTATGGCCAGAAAGATAGAGCCCGGCAGCGTGATGCGCGACATTACGTTGTCGATGTACTCGGCCGTTTTTTTGCCCGGCTTGACGCCCGGAATAAAGCCGCCGTTCTTTTTCATATCCTCCGACATGTTGGTGGGGTTGACCGTTATCGCCGTGTAGGCGTAGGTAAACCCTACCACCAGCAGGGCAAATATCAGGTTGTACCAGAAGCCCGAGTAGTTGGAGAGCGCCGCAAAAACGCCGGTGGTGGCCTCAAACTGCGAGAAGATGATGGGGAAAAACATGAAGGCCTGCGCAAAGATGATGGGCATTACGCCTGCGGCATTGATTTTGAGCGGTATGTACTGGCGAACGCCGCCGTACTGCTTGTTGCCCACGATGCGCTTGGCGTACTGCACGGGAATCTTGCGCACGCCCTGCACGAGGGCAATGGTGGCGACAAATATCAAGAAGAGGATGATCATTTCCACCACAAACATGATCAGCCCGCCGGCCTGCTGCGAAAAGCGCGACCCGAACTCCGAGACCAGCGCAAAGGGCAGGTCGGCAATAATACCTACCATGATGATGATGGACACGCCGTTGCCCAGCCCCTTGTCGGTAATTCGCTCGCCGAGCCACATGACGAACATGGTGCCGGCCATGAGCACAAAGGTGGCAAACACGGTGAAGTAAAATCCCTTTATCAGGAAGGCGGAGGCCGGGAGCTGCGCGTGGAGGTTGGTCAGGTAGGCCGGCGCCTGAAAGCAGAGGATGAGGATGGTCAGGTAGCGCGTTATCTGGTTGAGCTTGCGCCGTCCGCTTTCGCCTTCGCGCTGCAAGCGCTGGAAGTAGGGCACCATCATGCCCATGAGCTGCACCACGATGGAGGCCGAAATGTAGGGCATCACCCCAAGCCCAAAGATGGCGGCGTTGCCGAATGCTCCCCCCGAAAACATGTTGAGCAGCCCTATCAGCCCTTCGCTGGCCTGGCTTTGCAGCGCTGCCAGCTGCGTAGGGTTTATGCCCGGTATAACCACATAGCAACCCAGCCGGTAAACAAGGATCAAGCCCAACGTGTAAAGAATCCGTTTTCTAAGATCCTCTATCTTAAAAATATTCTTTAGCGTATCTATAAACTTTTTCATTTTAAACTATATTAAAATCGCTATGCAGCTTTTATTTTTTTATTTTTTTCAAAGCGTAATGGCCTTACCGTTTTTTGCCTCAATAGCGGCTACCGCCGCTTTTGAGAAGGCGTGCGCCGTAACCTCCAGCGTAGCCTTGAGCTCGCCCTGCGCAAGTATTTTCACCAGGTCGTTCTTAGAGGTCAGGCCTGCGCACACCAGCGTATCGACGCCAATGGCCGTGAGGCCGGTTTTTTCGGCCAGCGCCTGCAGGGTGTAAATGTTGATGGCCTTGTACTCCACGCGGCAGGGGTTTTTGAAGCCAAATTTCGGCAGGCGGCGTTGCAGGGGCATTTGCCCGCCCTCAAAGCCCAGCTTTCGCGAGTACCCGGAGCGCGATTTTGCGCCGTTCAGCCCGCGTGTGGAGGTGCCTCCACGCCCGGAGCCTTCGCCTCGGCCAATGCGCTTTGTTTTATGTGTCGAACCCGCTGCTGGGGTCAAATTATGCAATTCCATAGTAGTAATTTGATGCTAAGAATCTAATATTTTTGAAATCTCAAACCTCTTCAATTTTCACCAGATGGCTCACCGCCTTCACCATTCCTCGCAGCGCCGGCGTTTCTTCGCGCTCGGTAGCGCGGTTTATTTTGCCCAACTTGAGGCTTTTGAGCGTGGCTTTTTGCCTGTCGGTGCTGCCTATCTGGCTGCGCACCTGCGTAATTTTCAGTATTGCCATTGTTTTTTCCTCCGCTGTTTTTAACCGTTAAATACTTTGCTCACCGGAATTCCGCGCAGCTTGGCCACCGTGTGGGCATCGCGCAGCTCCAGCAGGGCGTTTACGGTAGCCTTCACCAAGTTGTGGGGGTTTGACGACCCCTTCGACTTTGCCAGCACATCGTGAATGCCTACGCTCTCAAACACGGCGCGCATGGCGCCACCGGCCTTCACGCCCGTACCGGGCGCAGCGGGGCGCATGTACACCCGCGCGCCGCCAAACTTTGCCGTTTGCTCGTGGGGGATGGTGCCTTTGTGCACCGGCACCTTCACCAAGTTCTTTTTGGCGTCTTCAACGCCTTTGTTCACGGCGGTCGAAATTTCGTTTGCCTTACCCAGGCCGTAGCCCACGATGCCGTCTTCGTTGCCCACCACCACAATGGCGGCAAAGCTGAAGTGGCGTCCGCCTTTGGTTACCTTCGTTACGCGCTCAACGGCTACCAGCTTATCAACAAGCGGCAGGTCGGCTGTTTTTACTTTTCTTATGTTTGAATTTTCTGCCATACAATTTTTAGAATTTTAGGCCGCCTTCCCGCGCGGCATCGGCTACACATTTTACTCTTCCGTGGTACAAAAACCCGTTTCGGTCAAATACGACCTCTTTTATTCCTTTTTCCAGCGATCGCTCGGCGGCAATTTTGCCCACCACCGCTGCGGCTTCCCGGCGGGTTTTACCTTTCACCTGCTCCAGCACAGCTTTTTCGATGGAGCTGGCCGCCAGCAGCGTTGCCCCCTGGCCGTTGCACGCCGTATCGTCGATGAGCTGAACGTAAATCTGGTCGTTGCTGCGGTACACCGACATGCGCGGACGCTCCGCCGTGCCGCTCACAATTTTACGAATGCGGTACTTGATGCGCTGTCTTCTCTCTGTTTTTTTTGATAGTGCCATTTCTTTTTACCTCCTGCTTATTTAGAAGCCGCTGACTTGCCGGCCTTGCGGCGAATTACCTCGCCGACAAACTTGATACCTTTACCCTTATACGGCTCGGGCTTGCGCAGCGAGCGTATTTTTGCGGCCACGTGCCCTATGAGCTGCTTGTCGATGGACTTGAGCGTCAGGCGGGGGCTTTCGCCCTTTTTCACCGCCACCGTTTCGGCCTTCACCTCCGCCGGGAGCATCAGGTGCACCTCGTGCGAAAAGCCAAGGTTGAACTCCACTACTTGCCCCTTCACCTCCACCCTGTAGCCCACGCCCACGAGCTCCTGCGTAATGGCGTACCCCGTAGATACGCCCACCACCATGTTGTTGATCAGCGCGCGGTACAGCCCGTGCATGGAGCGGTGGCGCGGCTGGTCGGTGGGGCGCGCTACTTTTACTTGGCCATCCGCTACGGCTACGGAGATGTCCTTATCCACCGCCTGCTTCAGCTCGCCGAGAGGCCCTTTAACCGCAACCACATTGTCGGCGCCAACCGTTACGGTTACGCCCTGTGGCAGGTTTACAGGTAATTTTCCTATTCGTGACATTTTCTTACTTTAGTATTTACGATTCAATTTCTCTTAGTACACATAGCAAAGCACCTCACCGCCAACGTTCTGCAGCCGCGCCTCCTTATCGGTCATCAGGCCTTTGGAGGTGGAGATGATGGCAATGCCCAGCCCGTTGAGCACGGCAGGCATGGTGCGAACGCCGGCGTAGCGGCGCAGGCCCGGCGTGCTGATGCGCTTAAGCCCCTTAATGGCGGAGCGCTTGCTCTCGGGGTGATACTTGAGCGCTATCTTGATGCTACCGGAAAGCGCGCCGTCGGCTACGAACTTATAGCTGAGGATGTACCCTTTTTCGTGGAGAATACGGGTCATTTCCTTTTTTGTGTTGGAGGCGGGTATTTCCACCACCTTGTGCCCCGCCTTGATGGCGTTGCGAATTCTTGTTAAAAAATCGGCTATTGGATCAGTCATTGTTGTTGGTTTTAAGTCCAGCGCCTGTGCTCGGCGCCCGATATCCAAGTTAATTGTTTTGTGATTACTGTAAGCTTATTCGCTGTACTTATACTTTACGACGCCCTTTACCAGCTCCAGCCGGTGGTTTCGGGAAGAAATCCGCTCCTCGCCTTCGCTATCGTAGTAGTAGGTTTCCAGCTCGTCCGCATTGTTCGGGCTATACTTTTTGAAAACCCTTATCTTGTAGCCCTTGTAGCGCTCATCGTCCAGGTGGATCAGCAGGATGTCGTCGGGCTGGATGTTCTCTTTTCCAAACGAATCATCGAACTTTCTGGCGTAAACGATATCGCCGTTGTTGATGCCTCTGCGCTTCATGGAGGAGCCGTCGGCGCGCACCAGAATGTAGCCCGATGCGTCGTACTTTTTACCCCGCGCAACGAATTTTTTACCTCCCGAAAGTATTTTGTCTATGGCAACAGGGTTGCTCTTAACGGGGGTCTCCCAGATGATGTGCCCTGTTTCTACCTTGGGCAAACGGGGTGTTTTTTGCGCCCTTATGCTGCTCACAATAATGTAAACAACCAAAATTAGGAATATAACAATAAAAACTATTGTTATAATGGCTTCGATAGGTTCCATAAGACAATACTTTAAAAAAATATAAAACTAAGATAAAAAAACTTCGTTTTTTTGCTTCATATCCCCGCCTACCAGCTCGCTTTTTTGACGCCGGGGATTAGCCCCCGGCTCGCCATTTCCCTGAAGGTGATTCGGCTAATTCCAAACTGCCGGATGTATCCTTTGGAGCGTCCGGTAAGGGAACAGCGGTTGTGAAGGCGCACGGGGCTTGAGTTTTTTGGCAGCTTTGCCAGCGCCACGTAGTCGCCGGCTTCCTTGAGAGCTTTGCGCTTTTCGGCATACTTTGCCACCAACTTTGCGCGCTTTACCTCGCGCGCTTTCATACATTCTTTTGCCATGGTGCTATTACTGTTTTTTTGCGTTTTTAAATGGAAGCCCAAAGTGGCGAAGCAGGGCGTAGGCCTCTTCATCCTTTTCGGTGGAGGTAACAAAGGTCATTTCCAGCCCCATGATTTTAGTTACCTTTTCGATGTCGATTTCCGGGAAAATGATTTGCTCTTTCACGCCGAGGTTGTAGTTCCCGCGCCCGTCCAGCTTGTCGCTAATACCGCTAAAGTCGCGGATACGGGGCAGGGAGATGCAAATCAGGCGCTCCAGAAATTCGTACATTTTGTTGTTGCGCAGGGTTACCTTTACGCCAATCGGCATCCCCCGGCGCAGCTTAAAGTTGGAGATGTCCTTCGTAGCGCGGGTTATCAGCGCTTTTTGGCCGGTGATGGCGGAGAGCTCGTTCTGTGCGACCTCCACCAGCTTTTTATCGGCCGTAGCCATGCCCACGCCCTGGTTGACGACAATTTTTTCGAGCCTTGGCGCCTGCATGACGTTCTTGTAGCCAAACTCTTTGACGAGGGCGGGTACAATTTCCTCCCTGTATTTTTTCTTGAGCAAAGGAGTATATCCCTTTGCGTCCACGTAAGCCTGAGCCTGTGGCTGTGGTTGTGTTTTTTTTGCCATTACTTAATTTCTTCTCCGGTTGTTTTTGCGTAGCGTACCAGCTTACCGTTTTCGCCCAGCCGCCGGCCTACCCGGGTAGGGGCTCCGTTGCTGTCGCTGACCATAAGGTTTGAAATGTTTACTGCGGCCTCCTGCTTAATGATGCCGCCCTGCGGGTGCTTTGCGTTAGGCTTGGTATGCTTGGATACCATGTTCACGCCTTCTACGATGGCGCGACCTTTTTCTACGAACACTTCGAGCACGCGCCCTTTTTTGCCCTTGTCGTCGCCGGCAATGACGGTTACGTTATCGCCTTTTTTTATTTTAAGTTTCACTTTAGCCAACATGTTTTTTGCTTTTCAAGTTGTTTTTTTGATGTTTCGCTTTGCCAAGGGGGTTAAATTACTTCTGGCGCCAGCGATACAATTTTCATGTAGCTGTCGCGCAGCTCGCGGGCTACGGGGCCAAATATGCGGGTTCCGCGAATTTCGCCCTGTGCGTTGAGGAGCACGCAGGCGTTATCGTCAAATCGGATGTAGGAGCCGTCGGGCCGGCGGACTTCCTTGTGGGTGCGCACAATCACGGCCTTCGATATGCTTCCCTTTTTGGCGTCGCCACCGGGGGAGGCGCTTTTCACGCTCACCACAATTTTGTCGCCCAGCGAGGCGTAGCGCCTTCTGGTGCCGCCAAGCACCCGAATGCAAAGCACCTCCTTGGCGCCGCTGTTGTCTGCGACCTGTAATCTCGTTTCTTGCTGTATCATGGCTTACTTTACTTTTTCTACGATTTCTACTAATCTCCAACGCTTACTCTTGCTCAGCGGACGGGTTTCCATGATGCGCACGGTATCGCCTTCGCTGCACTCGTTCTTTTCGTCGTGCGCAACGAACTTGGTGGTATGGCTAACGAACTTCCCGTAAATGGGATGCTTCACCTTGCGCTGCACGGCAACCACAATGGATTTGTCCATTTTGTTGCTGGTCACAAGTCCTGTTCTTTCCTTTCTCAGGTTTCTCGCTATAGTTTCCATGTGTGTGTGACGTTACTTTTTTATCTCGTTAATTTTTCGTTCGTGAAGAATGGTGAGCATACGCGCAATATCCTTACGTTGTGCTTTTATTTTGCTCGTGTTTTCGAGCGGCGAAATGGCGTGGTTGAGGCGCATTTTGGTCTGCTGGTTTTTTTCCTGCTCCACCCTTTCCAGCAGGTCTTTGGTGGACATCTCTCTAATTTCCGATGGCTTCATTATTTCTTACCTCCTTTAAGCTGATTTTTCTGCAACATAATCCCTTCGCACCACAAACTTGGTGCTCACGGGGAGCTTCTGGGCGCCCAAGCGGAGCGCTTCCTGCGCCACCTCAAAGGGAACGCCCTCTACCTCAAACAACATGCGCCCCGGCGTAACGGGAGCAACAAAGCCCTCTGGGGCGCCTTTACCCTTACCCATGCGCACTTCGGCGGGCTTTTTGGTAATCGGCTTGTCGGGGAATATGCGAATCCACATTTGCCCCTCGCGCTTCATGTAGCGCACAATGGCTTGACGAGCGGCTTCGATCTGCTTGCCGGTAATCCAGCAAGACTCCAGCGTTTTGATGCCAAAGGAGCCGAATGAAAGCTGGTTGCCGCGCTGGGCAATGCCTTTCATCTTTCCCTTCTGCATTCTTCTGTATTTCGTCTTTTTAGGCTGTAACATTTTTTTTACTTCGCTAATTTTTTTTATCTCCTTGAATTTCCACTACCGCCGCCGCGTCCGCCTCGGTCTCCTCGGCGGTCGCGGTCTCCGCGTCCCCGTCCGCCGCGCCCGCCGCGCTCGCTGCGTTCGCCGCGCTCGCCGCCGCGTCGGTGCGAGCGGTCGTCGCGGTCGCGGTCGCGGTCGCGCCCGCTGCCGCCTGCCTGCAGCCCGGCAAGGTTGGCCGCCACGCCAACGTTGGGGAGCAAATCGCGCTTGCCGTACACTTCGCCGTTGCAAATCCAGACCTTAACGCCCAGCAGGCCGACCTTTGTTAGCGCCTCTGCCAGGGCGTAGTCGATGTCGGCGCGGAAGGTGTGCAGGGGGATACGCCCCTCCTTAATGGTTTCGCAGCGCGCCATTTCGGCGCCGCCAAGCCGCCCGGAAATCTGCACCTTAATTCCCTCGGCGCCCAGCCGCATGGTCGAGGCCATGGTGGTTTTGATGGCGCGGCGGTACGATATGCGGCCTTCCACCTGCCGGGCAATGTTGTTGGCAACGATCAGCGCGTCCAGCTCGGGGCGCTTCACCTCAAAGATGTTGATTTGGATGTCTTTTCCCGTTATTTTTTTGAGCTCCTCCTTCAGCTTGTCCACCTCCTGACCGCCCTTGCCGATGATGATGCCCGGACGGGCGGTGTTGATGGTTACCGTAATGAGCTTGAGCGTGCGCTCAATCACGATGCGCGACAGGCTGGCCTTTGCGAGGCGCTCGTTGAGGTACTTGCGAATTTTTGAATCCTCCACGATTTTGCCTGCATACTTGCTGCCGCCGTACCAGTTAGAATCCCAGCCACGAATGATACCTATTCGGTTACTTATCGGATTTATTTTTTGTCCCATATTCTTATGATTCTTATGCTACTTGTTCTGTTACGGTTTCGGGTTCGGATTCGGGTGTTTCTTCTGTTTCTTCAACATCTTGAATATTTTTGTTGTCCAGCACGATATGCACATGGTTTGAGCGCTTGCGGACGCGGTAGGCTCGCCCCTGCGGGGCAGGCGAAATGCGCTTGAGCATGGGGCCACCGTCCACAAAAATTTCTTTTATAAAAACGTTGCCCTCCTCAAGGTCGCGCTTGGTGTACTCATTCTTGGCCTCCCAGTTGGCAATGGCCGACTTGAGCAGCCGCTCCAAGTCCAATGAAGCGTGCTTTTTGGTGTACCGCAGCACGCCCAGCGCCTTGTTGACCTCAACACCGCGCACCAAATCGGCTACCAGCCTCATCTTGCGGGGTGATGTGGGGCAATTGCGAAGCACGGCTCCCGCCACTTGCCTCTTATCTGCCTTGAGCTCTTCCGCTCTTAATCTTTTTCTTGCTCCCATGTAAATTACCTTTGTTTGATATAAAAAGGATTTTCTGTGATTAAAAAAATTATACTTGCTTTTTTATTTACTATCTTAACTTTACCTGCTAAAACTTACGCTGTACTACTATCTGCCACGTTGCCGGCATTGCTACACCCGCTCCCTTCGACAGCACATCTTCATACTCCCTTGCCGTAAAATATAGCGGAAGGCGAAACCTAAGGGCAAAACTCCAATCGGGTAGCGCTTCCCTGCGCCAACACATCTCGCACATCGCATTGCAGCCCAACGGCGCTACGTAGCTTAGCTTGTCTGCCCACCGCCTTTGTCGAGCGGAGGGGCTGTAGTAATCCTGAGCAAACACGCCCAGCCCCATGCTCACCAGCATATCAATATCGTCGTCATGATTCTGCCTGCTTGGTATTTTAAAGAACCTTATTAGCCTATTCATGCTTAGCAGCTCGTACATTCCTCCTGCTGAGGCGTAAATCCCTTTGAAACCTGTGAGCCACCCCGCATCTGCAACGACCGACCAGCGGTTGTGGCGCAATGTGTACGAGGGGCCTATGACATTGCTCACCGCCAAGCCTGCGTAGCGCTCCGTTTGAGCCTGCAAAGATGCGCCGAGACCCCATAGCAACAGCAGCTGTACAGTAAGTAGCATCCGTTTCATTTCACATGCAAGTTCACTTAAATAGTAGCGCCCGTGCCTTGCTCCTACCCTGCTGCTATTCGCGCAAAACCTCGCCCCACCGCTTCTACCGGTTACCCGAGTGCCCCTTAAAGGTGCGGGTTGGGGCAAATTCGCCCAGCTTATGCCCCACCATATTTTCGGTAATGTACACGGGGATAAACTTGTTGCCGTTGTGCACGGCGATGGTGTGCCCCACAAAGTCGGGGGGAATCATGCTTGCGCGCGCCCAAGTCTTCACCACTGCCTTCTTCTTGCCAACGTTCATGGCGCTTACCTTCTTATCCAGCTTAGGCTCAATATATGGTCCTTTTTTTAACGAACGGCTCATTTTTTAAATTCTTAATTCTTAATTCCTAATTCCTAATTTTTAATTCTTCCGCTACTGCTTACTTTTTCCTCCTCTCCACGATAAACTTCGAGGTAGTTTTCTTTGGGTTTCGGGTTTTCTTACCCTTAGCCAGCAGGCCTTTTCTGGAGCGTGGGTGTCCGCCGGAGCTTTTACCTTCGCCGCCGCCCATAGGGTGGTCAACGGGGTTCATCACCACGCCGCGGTTGCGGGGACGGCGCCCCAGCCAGCGGCGGCGTCCGGCCTTTCCGTGGGATTCGTTTTGGGCGTCGGGGTTGGAAACCGAGCCAACGGTAGCGCGGCAGCTCACGGGCACCATGCGCGTTTCGCCCGAAGGGAGCTTTAGGACGGCGTGCGTACCCTCCCGCGCCAGCAGCTGCGCCGACGACCCTGCGCTGCGCGCCATGGCCGCGCCCTGTCCGGGCGTGAGCTCAATGTTGTGCACAATTGTACCCATGGGGATGTCGGAGAGGAAGAGGGTGTTCCCGATTTCGGGAGGCACGCCCTTTCCCGACTGGATGCTTTGCCCCACCTTTAACCCCTGCGGCGCAATGATGTAGCGCTTTTCGCCGTCGGCGTAGGCTACCAGGGCAATGCGGGCGTTGCGGTTGGGGTCGTACTCTATGGTTTTGACCGTTGCGGCGTAGGCGTCCTTATCGCGCTTGAAGTCAATAATGCGGTACATACGCTTGTGGCCGCCGCCTCGGTAGCGCACGGTCATGCGCCCCTGGTTATTGCGCCCGCCGGAGCTCGTGAGGGGAGCCAGCAGCGATTTTTCGGGGGCGGAGGCGGTAATGTCGTCATACGAGGAAATGACCTTATGTCTTGTACCCGGCGTTACGGGTTTATATTTTCTGAGCGCCATGTTGTGTTAGATGTTACTGTAAAAATCAATTTGTTCTCCTTTGGCAAGCGTTACTATTGCTTTTTTGCGGTGCACCGTTCGTCCGGCCAGAAGGCCGGTCTTGGTGTACCGGCTTTTGTTTTTTCCGCGATAGATCATGGTGTTTACACGCTCTACCTTAACGCCGTACATTGCCTCCACGGCTTGCTTGATTTCCAACTTGTTGGCTTTTGGCTCAACAATAAAACCGTAGCGGTTCAGCTTTTCGCCCTGAGCCGACATTTTTTCGGTTATAAGTGGCTTAATTAGTTGTGTGCTCATTACTATTGTTCGCTATTCTCTTGTTTCGTTATTGCTTTGTTCGCTGCTCTCCTGTTCGCTGCCGACTTGCTCGC
>JAIROF010000069.1 GCA_031257655.1 Prevotellaceae bacterium
GGCGCTGTGGCCAAGTACAACCAGGGGTTTACTGACCGGCTGACCGGCTTTGGGCAAAAAACCGGCGTGCGCGTCATCGGATTTGCCGAAGACCGCTGGCAGGCTGCCTCGGCCAAATACTTCGGCGAAGCCTACAAGGCCGCACGGGAGGTTATGGCCAACGGCGGGTATGCGCTCTACAAGAAAAAATGGTCGGCCTCAGACCGCGAAGCGCAGTACCAAAACATGGTGGACATGTTCAGCGACCTCACCAGCCCCGAAAATATTTACGTAAAGGAGTACGTGTACCCCACCATGACGCACGGACACGACGCCTACAATGAGCCGTTCGTATACAAAACGGGGGCGTCTAATTCGGAAACCTGCCCTACGCTCGACTTTGTGGAGCTTTTCGACGGATTTGACCGCTACGCCGACGGCGCTATAAAGGTAACTAACGGCGCCTCCAACGCCGATGGCGCCTACCTGCTGTACGATACGCCGCTGCAATTTTTTGAAAATGCCGAGCCGCGCCTGCGCGCCTACGTGATTTTCCCAGGCGACATCTTCAGAAACCGGGAAATCGAAATCCGCGCCGGCATCTATACGGGCAGCGCGCCGATAAGCCCGCTGCTCGACGACTACTCGTATGCCGCAGCCACAAGAGGCTACGACAAGTCAACCGCCGGCACGGAGCTCCTTACCAGCTCAACCCAAATACAGACCCCGGTTACCCTGCCCAACGGTAAGGAAATGAATCCCGCAGGGGAAAACGGCCCTTTTCAGGGGTTTGCGGAGTGCGCCATCACAGGGCTGTACGGACGCAAATGGCTCAACACCGATCCGGCGTTTACATCGGCAGAGGGCAAATCCGACCAGCCGTTCGTGCTGATGCGCTACGCCGAGGTGCTGCTCAATGCGGCAGAAGCGGCGGTGGAGCTGGCGCTGGCCGGCGAATCCTCGCCCACCGGCGACGATATGCTGCAAGTGGCCACCGACGCCCTTAAAGCCATTCAGGAAAGGGCCGGCGCTAACCTCATCTCCGCTAACCTCACCGGCGACGAAGCCAGCCGTAACCTTGTGCGGAAGGAGCGCCGAAAGGAGCTCGCCTTTGAGTACAAAACGCTCTGGGACCTGCGCCGCTGGCGCGTACAACACGAAGACGGGCGCGACTACTTCTGGGGTGAGTACAGGGACAAAGCGAAGTTCAGCAGCGGCTCAAGCTACCGCTTCCGAGGGCTATACCCCTTCTACTCGTCTGCTGCCGATAAATATTTCTTCGACGCCCGATTTAACTTTCCCGCACAGAAGGAGTTTGGTTACAACCCCGTGGACTACTACTTTGCCATCCCAAGCGGCGAAGTTACAAAGAGCGAATACATCGACCAGCAACCGAACAGGTAGCTAAGAGCTAAGAACTAAGAACTAAAAACTAAAAATTAAGAATTGTAATTATGAAAAAGAGACTGACATTACTCCATATTTTACTATGCGCCCTGCTTTCGCTCAGCTCGTGCGACTTGTTTGAGCTGGACAACTACGACGCGCCCGCCGAAACCCTTCAGGGCGAGGTGGTGGACGTAGCCACCGGAGAGCCGGTGCTCACCGACCAGGGCAGCGAAGGAATCCGTGTGCGGCTCACCGAGCTCAGCTGGACGGGCGTGGAAACGCCTACGCACAACCCCGACTTCTACTGTAAGCCCGACGGCTCGTTTCAGCACACCAAGCTGTTTAAGGGCGCCTACAACGTCCGCATCGACGGGCCGTTCATCCCGCTGGTGCGCGAAGACGGCAACGGCGTCCCCATAGGCGACGAAACGCAAACCGTGGAAATCGGCGGCCTGACGCGGGTAAAGTTTGAGGTGCAGCCCTTCCTCAAGGTGGAATGGGTGAGCGAGCCTACGGTGAGCAACGGCAAAATTACCGCGCGGGTCAAAGTAACGCGCGCGGTGTCGGAGGAGGAATTTCGCGCCAAAATTGAGCCGATAGGCGGCTATAGCAGCAGCTTTCTCAACGTAACCGACATCCAGCTGTTCGTCAGCGGCTCGTCGAGCGTGGGCTACCGCGCGCGCGATGAGCGGTGGTCGGGCAAGCTGGAGTACGCCGGCAGCGCCGGAAATGCCGAGCTGGGAAAAACCGTCGCCATCCAATCCATCGGCGCCATCCCGTCGGGACGAAAGGTGTTTGTTCGCGCAGCGGCAAGAATAAACTACGAAACGGCTTCCCATAAGCGCTACAACTACACCGAGCCGCTGGAGGTGATAATACCGTGAGGAAACACAGCGCTTAGCGGCAAATACGCCAACGTCAAACAATAGGGAACCTCTAAAAACCCCAAAATCAAGGCTTGCGGCTGAGGCAAAAGCGGAGCTTCCTAAAGTAAATGAGCGCAGTAAATGAGCACTTCGCCGAGGGAGCGTAACGCAGAGTTTGGGGTTTTTAGAGGTTCCCTACACTCCACCCGGCCGAAAGCTGCGATTTGTTTTTTTTTAGCGCACCAGATGGCGCAGATTCTTACGATTTACACAGATTTTAGCCATTTGGCTGCGCCGATCTCCGGTTCTTCAGCTGCGCAAATCATAAAAATCTGCGCCATTTGCGCGCTATTTTCGTACAAAACCATGCCGAGCGCAGCATAAGCCCGAAAATAAAATTATCTTTGCAGCAAAAAAAACATCATCACTATGAAAGCACACCCAGCTATTTTCGCTTCGTTTTTGCTTGCGGGCGTTGCGGGTATTCCGGGCGCCGGCGCCCAGGCGGTGCAGGCGCCGGCGGGCAGGGAGAAAACCACCTTTCAGACCTCCCGCGCGTGGCGGCCATCCATCGACAACCGCGCCGACGCGGTAATGGTTTACGGCGTGGGCGGCAACCCCTCCGACCGCGCCAAAAGGGTTTCGTTTGAAGAGCGCGTTAAGTCGTGGCGCGACCGGGGATACACGGCGCAGTTCATGACCGGCATCGCATGGGGCGAGTACCAGGACTACTTCACCGGCAAGTGGGACGGGAAATGGCACTTGGACGAGGGACAGGTGACGGCAAAAGGCGATACGATCTGGCACGGACGCATGGTGCCCTACATTGTGCCGAGCCTGAATTTTTTAACCTACCTCAAGGAGAAGCACGTCAAGCGGGTGATTGACGCAGGTATTGACGCCATCTTCATGGAAGAGCCTGAGTTCTGGATGCGCGGCGGCTACAGCGAAGCCTTCAAGCGCGAATGGCAGGAGTACTACGGCTTCCCCTGGCGGCCGCAGCACGAGTCTCCGGAAAACACCTACTTAGCCAACAAACTGAAATATTATTTATACTACAGGGCGCTGGAAGACGTCTTCACCTACGCTAAAGCATACGGCAAAAGTAAGGGCATGGACGTCCGCTGCTACGTGCCTACCCACTCATTAGTCAACTACTCGTCGTGGCAAATCGTCAGCCCTGAGGCGAGCTTAGCCTCCATGAACTGCGTGGACGGATACATCGCGCAGGTGTGGACAGGCACTTCGCGCGAGCCCACGTTTTATAACGGTTTGAAGAAAGAGCGCGTCTTTGAAAATGCCTTCCTCGAATACGGCTCCATGGAGTCCATGACCCGCCCCACCGGACGGAAAATGTTCTTCCTGACCGACCCTATTGAGGACTGGCCGCGCGATTGGGTGGACTACAAGAAAAATTACGAAGCCACCTTCACCGCGCAACTCCTCTATCCCATGATTGCCGACTATGAGGTGATGCCCTGGCCCGAACGGATTTACGAAGGACTGTACAAGACTTGCGCCACCTGCACCACCAAAGAAAAAATCCCGCGTTTCTATTCCACCCAAATGCAGGTGATGATCAATACCCTCAACGACATGCCGCTGTCGGAAAACAGGGTGAACGGCGCGCAGGGCATCGGTGTGCTGATGTCCAATTCGCTCATGTTCCAGCGCTTCCCGCTGCACGCAGGCTACGACGATCCGCAATTTTCCAACTTCTACGGGCAAACGCTGCCGCTGCTCAAACGCGGTATTCCGGTGAGCCTTGTACATATTGAAAACGTGAGCTACCCCGACACATGGAAAGATTTAAAAGTGTTAGTCATGTCCTATTCCAACATGAAGCCGATGAAACCGGAATACCACCAACACATCGCGCAGTGGGTGAAGGACGGCGGTGTGCTGGTATATTGTGGGCAGGATATCGACCCCTATCAATCGACGATGGAATGGTGGAATACCAATGGCAATACCTATAAAACACCGGCTGCACACCTGTTCGAGCAACTGGGATTGGACAATCCGCAAACAGGCGAATATACTGCAGGAAAAGGTAAGATATATGTATTGCGCGAAGAGCCGAAAAATTTTGTGTTGCAATCGAACGGTGATGAGGCTTACTTTGCCGCTATACAAAAAGCGTTTGAAGCAAAGGCCGGAAAGCTGGAAACGAAGAACAACTTTTATCTGGAACGCGGCGCATACGTCATCGCTGCCGTAGTGGACGAGGGCGTGTCGGCGGAACCTTTGGAATTGAAAGGTACGTATATCGACCTGTTCGCCCCCGAATTACCCATATTGCAGGCCAAGACTGTCCGTCCCGGCGAACAAGCGTTCCTGTATGACGTGAAGAAAATAACGGACAAAAACAAACCGTCGGTATTGTGCGGCGCATCCCGCATCTACGAAGAAAAAACGACAAAGAACACCTGTTCGTTCGTAGCCAAAAGCCCCATCGAAACAAGTAACGTGACGCGCGTGTACTTGCCGGCGCAACCAAAGAAGGTTACGGTAAACGACGCGGCAGGAGAATATACATGGGATGCCGCCTCGCACACCTGCCTTCTGAAATTTGAGAACAACCCCGACGGTGTGACCGTTATTATCAATTTTTAATGTATCTTTGTAGCATACTTAATAATTAGGCATTATGGAAACAAAAAAAGCAACAGCAGCGAAAGCCGGGAGGAAAAAAAGAGAGCCCAGGGGCTGGTATATTGCAAAGGGAGTGAAAATACCGCTCGACGAGTACCTTAAGAGCCTCCCGGAGCAACCCACACGACCGGGAAGAACGAATATGTTGAGAGAAAAGTATCCCGATTTTTTTGAAGGAGAGATATTAGACATGCGCGCCGTATTAAAGTAAACGCCTATGAACCGCCACTACCTTTTAGACACCAACATCGTAATGTTTTACTTTCTTAACCCAAAGGATTTGATGCGGGACGTGCATAATATATTGGATGATTACAACAACATGTTTTATGTGAGTACAACTTCCATAAAAGAAATCATTCATTTGTACAACAGCGGAAGGATAAAGAGGAAGAGATGGAAAAGAGCCGAAGCCATTGTGCCGGACATAAAATCGGCACATTTCGAGTTGCTCCCCGTGACGTGGGAACATCTTTCTTTCTATGCCTCGCTATCTACCCCGAAAGCACATAACGACCCCAATGACCATATTATCATTTCGCAAGCTATCGCAGAACGAATGATATTAATCAGCTCCGACCGGAAGTTTGAGCAATATGGCGAGCAGGGCTTGCATTTCTATTTCAACGACCGGTAGAATCCTTTATAGAAACAAAAAAAGCAACATTCTTATTCGTATATTTGTAACAATTTAATTTAAATAGCCATGAAACCATTCCTTTTTCTTTCTCTTGCGACGCTTTTAGTCGCCTGCCAACCGGATGAAACGGAACGCATAGCCAACACTTTGCGCGCTCCCGCCTATCCGTTAATTACCATCGACCCCTACACCTCCGGCTGGTCGTTTGACAACAAGCTGTACGATGGTTCGGTGAAACACTGGACGGGCGAAAATTTCCCCCTCATCGGAGCCATCACGGTGGACGGTCAAACGTACCGCTTTATGGGCGTAGAGAACAGGGTGTACGAAACCATTGCGCCCACTGCCGGACAATCGCCGTGGGAAGCCGCCTACACCTTTGCCCAACCGCCGGCAGGTTGGGAACGGCCGGGATTTAATGACGCAAAATGGAAAAAGGGAATGGCAGCGTTTGGCACGCGACATCAAACCGCTGTGCGCACGCCGTGGAGAGAGCCCATCCGTGACATCTGGGTGCGGCGCGAAATCAACCTCACGGCTGAAGATATTGCCAAACCGCTATACCTGCAATATTCGCACGATGATGATATTTTTATTTACGTGAATGGGGTGGAAGCGGTCAATACCGGCAATGCCTGTGCCGAAGACAGGACGCTGGTTTTGCCCGAAAAAGTAACGCAAGCCCTGAAACCCGGCAAGAATGTGCTGGCAGCGCATTGCATCAACCGCGTCGGCGAAGCCTTGTTGGACTTTGGATTGAACGCAGCAGCGCCGGTAACCTATCATTTGGAACAAACCGCGCAACAAACCTCCGTAGATGTGCAGGCCACGCAAACCCA
>JAIROF010000072.1 GCA_031257655.1 Prevotellaceae bacterium
AGCGTATCATTCACAACCGTCCCCTGATATTCATTTTTATAAAAAGAGTACACGGGCATCTCATGGGCAGGATAAGTGGTGGATACCCCATAGCTGGTTCCCTCCGCGCCTGCGTAGGCGGCGATACTTGCTCCGCTTAAATCCAATACCGCCAAATTAGGCATGCTGTCGCGCATAAACTGTACATCGCGGGCGTCAATATTGCCTGTTATGGTCAGGCGGGTAGCGGTGGTGATGTTTGGTTGGTTGTTGAGCGTTCCCGCAGCAGCCAGGTTAAGCGTGAGCGTGGTGGTAACGAAGTTGGCAATGATTACGGTATCCTCCGTAACGGTTATGCTTCGCGGGTTTTCTGTGTTACCATCGCTCCACTCAACAAAGCGATAGCCGGTATTCGGCGTGGCAGCAATAATCGCCGCATTATCCGTACAGGTGTTGGACTGTGTGATAGCGGCGCTTCCCATTGTTGCATCGCTGCTTTGCACGGTAAGATCGAGCAAAGGTACATCAGCTGTTATGTTGGTGAAATCTCCCCAACCGTTATATGCTGTTACGCTTCCGCAGGGGACGTGTACCGGAATAGTCTGCGTTACAAGATAGAACGCGGAAGTGCCAAGCGTAGGAGGAGTTACTGCTTTCACATATATTTCTGTTAAGTTAGGGCAACCGGCAAAAGCCCAACCTCCAATAGTCGTAACCGAATTGGGAATTGTTAATGTACCGGTTAAGCTGAAGTTGCACCAAAAAGCATCATCTCCAATAGAAATTAGCCCCGCAGGCAGCTTTATCGAAGCGAGCGTATTATTATTGGAAAAGGAATTCACCGGCATTTCGTTATCCGGGAATGTTCCTTCCGCGCCTGAATAGCTTACTATGGTAGCGCCCGAGAGGTCTAAATCCGAGAGAAAAGGCATATTGTCCCGCATAAACAGTACGTCGCGAGCATCAATGTTACCTGTTATGGCCAAGTGGTGAATGGTGGTAATGTCCGGTTGATCTTTGAGCGTTCCCGCTGTAGTCAGGTTAAGCGTGAGCGTGGCGGCTACCCACTTGGCGTAGAGCGTGATATTGTCCGTTGCGCTGTACACGGTATTTTCGGTGTACCGTGCACCCTCGCCGTTGGGTTGGGTGTACCAGCCTGCAAAGGCGTAGTCGATGCGTGCGGGTACGGGCAGCGAGCCAACCGCCACGCTGTAGGTTACGGTCTTGCTTGCGGGGCTTACTGTGCCGCTCTGCGCATCAAATGAGAGCGTATAGGCAGTCAACCACTTGGCGTAGAGCGTAGCGTTGTCCGATACGCTGTACTCGGTATTTTCGGTGTACCGTGCGCCCTCGCCGTTGGGTTGGGTGTACCAGCCGCCAAAAGTGTAGCCGCTACGTGCGGGTACGGGCAGCGAGCCAACTGCAACGCTGTAAGTCACGGCCTTGCTTGCGGGGCTTACCGTGCCGCTTTGCGCATCAAATGAGAGCGTGTAGTCAGCTAACCACTTGGCGTAAAGCGTGGCATCGCTCGGCACGCCGCACACGATATTTTCGGTGTACCGCGCGCCCTCGCCGTTGGGTTGGGTGTACCAGCCGCCAAAGGAGTAGCCGCTACGCACGGGTATGGGCAGCTCGCCCACTGCCACGCTGTAGGTCACTATCATGCTTGCGGGGCTTACCGTGCCGCTTTGCGCATCAAATGAGAGCGTGTAGGTGGCATCGGTGAAGTTGGCAATGATTACGGTATCCTGCGTAAGAACAAGTGAGAGCGGATTGGCATTGCCCAAATCACTATTGCCGCTTGTCCATCCTGAAAAAGAGCTTGAAAGTAGCGCAGTGGCAGTAAGCGTTACCGAAGTATTGACAGAATACAGCCCGTCGGAGATGGTGGCAGCTACACTGCCAAAAGCAGGGTTGTTTGCCCTTGCGCTAAGCAGTATTCCTCCACCGCTAATTGTTCCGAAATCTTTCCACACCTCTGCATCTTGATAGGCAGCAACAGAAGATGTCGGTACTGTCAGCGTACAGGCGCTTCTATTGACGCCAGAAAAAACATCGAATGGAATATTCTGCGGTACAGGGTTCAGATTAGTTACTGATGTTAAGCCGGAGCAGGAGGAAAAGGCATAATCTTTAATTGTCGTAACCGAACTAGGAATTGTTACGGATGTTAAGCCAGAGCAATCGTAAAAAGCGCTATTTCCAATCGTCATGACCGAATTGGGAATAGTTAATGTACCGGTTAAGCCGCTGCAATATTTAAAAGCCTCCGCTCCAATTGTCGTAACCGAATTGGGTATTGTTACAGATGTTAAGCCGGAGCAATAGTAAAAAGCGCGACTTCCAACAGTCGCAACCGAATTGCCAATGGTTACTGATGTTAAACCATTGCAATCGTAAAAAGCGCCACTCCCAATGCTCCTAACTGAATTGGGAATAGTTAATGTACCGGTTAAGCCGCTGCAATAGTTAAAAGCGTATTCTCCAATAGTTGTAACTGAATTGCCAATGGTTACTGATGTTAAACCATTGCAAGCTTGAAAAGCGAAACCTTCAATAGTCGTAACCGAATTGGGTATCGTATAGCTTCCTGTTTTACCTTCGGGACAATATAGCAGTGTAGTTTGATTCTTATTGAGCAATACGCCGGCGTCAGAGGAGTATGCCGTATTGCCTGCATCAACAGAAATGGATGTTAAGCTGCGGCAATAGCCAAAAGCATCACTTCCAATAGTTGTAACCGAATTGGGTATTGTTACAGATGTTAAGTTCTCGCAAGCGGCAAAAGCAGCGTCTCCAATTGTCGTAACCGAACTGGGAATTGTTACGGATGTTAAGTTCTCGCAAGCGGAAAAAGCATAACTTCCAATTGCCGTAACCGAATTGCCAATGGTTACTGATGTTAACCCACTGCAATCGGAAAAAGCAGCCATTGCAATAGAAATTAATCCCGCAGGCAGCTTAATTGAAGTGAGGCTGGCTTTTCCCTTACCGTTATATATACTACCACTGTAAAAAGAATATATGGGCATTCCATTATCAGGATATGTATAATTGTTGCCGTAGCTCGTTCCTTCCGTACCGGAATAGCTTACTATGGTAGCGCCCAGCAAGTCTAAATGCGAAAGTAGAGGGAGGCTGTCGCGCATAAACTGTATATCGCGGGCGTCAATATTGCCTGCTATTGCCATGTGGGTAATGTTTGTGATGTTTGGTTGGTTTTTGAGCGTTCCCGCCGTAGTCAGGTTAAGCGGCGTGTAGGCTATCCACTTGGCGTAGAGCGTGATATTGCCCGTTGCGCTGTACACGGTACTCTGTGTGTATAGCGTGCCGCCGCCGCTGGGTTGGGTGTACCAGCCCGCGAAAGCGTAGCCGTTGCGCTCGGGTACGGGCAGCTCGCCCACCGCCACGCTGTAAGTCACGGTCTTGCTTGCAGGGCTTACCGTGCCCTCCTGCGCATCAAATGAGAGCGCATAGTCAGCTAACCACTTGGAGTAGAGCGTAGCGTCGCTCGGCACGCTGTACACGGTATTTTCGGAGTACTGCGTACCCTTGCCGTTGGGTTGGGCGTACCAGCCGGCAAAGGTGTAGCCGCTACGCGTGGGTACGGGCAGCTCGCCCACTGCTGCGCTGTAGGTTACAATCTTGCCTGCGGGGCTGACCGTGCCGCCCTGCGCATCAAATGAGAGCGTGTAGGTGGCATCGGTGAAGTTGGCAATGATTACGGTATCCTGCGTAAGAACAAATGAGAGCGGATTGGCATTACCCAAATCACTATTGCCGCTTGTCCATCCTGAAAAGGTACTTGATAGCAATGTAGTAGCGCTAAGCGTTACCGAAGTATTGGCAGGGTGTAGCCCGTAGGAGATATTGGCAGCTACATCGTCAAAAACAGGGTTGTTTACCTTTGCGCTAAACAGTACTCCTCCACCGCTAATTGTTCCGAAATCTCTCCACACCTCTGCATTTTGATAGGCAGCAACAGCAGATGACGGTACTGTCAGCGTAAGGCCTGCTACATAGACATAATCGAAAGTATAGGATGAAATATTCTGCGGTACAGGGTTCAGGTTGGTTACTGATGTTAAGTCTCTGCAGCCGGCAAAAGCAGAACTTCCAATAGTCGTAACCGAATTGGGGATGGTTAAAGATGTTAAGCCGCAAAAGTAAAAAGCAGAACTTCCAATAGCTGTAACGGAATTGGGGATGATCACTGATGTTAAGCCCCCGCAAGAGGAAAAAGCATAATTTCCAATAGCTGTAACGGAATTGGGGATGGTTACAGACGTTAAGCCGGAGCAAGAGTAAAAAGCGCCAGTTCCAATAGCTGTAACGGAATTGGGGATGGTTACGGATGTTAAGTCTCTGCAGCCGGCAAAAGCATAACTTCCAATAGCCGTCACCGAATTGGGGATGGTTACAGACGTTAAGCCGGAGCAAGAGTAAAAAGCATAATTTCCAATAGCCGTCACCGAATTGGGTATGGTTACAGACGTTAAGCCGGAGCAAGAGTAAAAAGCATAATTTCCAATAGAAATTAATTCCGCAGGCAGCTTAATTGAAGTGAGGCTGGTTTTTCCATCAAAGGAATACATTGGCATTTCATTATCAGGATATGTATAATCGTAGCCATAGCTCGTTCCTTCCGTACCGGAATAGCGTACTACGGTAGCGCCCGACAAGTCTAAATCTGTGAGGAAAGGCATGCTGTCCCGCATAAGCTGTACATCGCGAGCGTCAATATCGCCTGTTACCTTAAGGTGTGTTACCGCTGCTATAGCTGCAACATCTTTCAATGAGCCTGCCGCAGTCGTATTCACAGCTTTATGCACCTGCGGGAATACCTCTATGTGCACGTTGTCAATAGCCGCAGGTGGCTGCGCACCGCCGCTTCCATCGTTTCTCCATGAAAAAACCAAACGTTTGGTAACGTTGGAGTACGTGGCGGAAAAAGTATGGGTAACATGCTGCCATGTATTTTGGTCGTAATATGTTCCTAATGGCGTTTGTAACAAGGCTACTCCGGCAACCGGAGTAACGGTTGTTTCTACCATATACACCCTCAGATAGTCATAATTGCGTTCCCCCATTCCTTTCCATTTGAAGGAAAGCGTACCTCCAACGCAAACAGGAAATGTTACATCTATGTAAAGATGCGCCACGCTGGCGGCCTTGGAAATGGTGTAGGCGTTATCTACTCCATCATTGTTGGAGATGTAGGCGGACTTGCCGCCACTCTGATATGTGGCGCTACCAACAACCCATTTGTTGGTTTGACTGCCGTTTTCAAACACCCACAGAGGGCTTCCGCCTTCTTCAAAATTTTCGTTAAGGATTGTTTGCGCAAATGATGGCAATCCTGTCAGGACACATGCCGTTAAAAGCGCAAGCTTTAGTAAAAATGTTTTCATGGCGCATTAAATTTTAATATTTAAAAATTTCTCTACTCGTCTGGCTTTTCGAATTCGCCCCGTTTTTCGAATGGTTTCCGGTCTCCATTGCGCCTCCGTGGAGGTGCGCGTGTTGTTTAAAAAAGCGTTTCATATAAATTTGCTTATTAAATTTTTTCCTGCGCTTACGGCTTCGCAGGTCTTGCCTTTTGTCTTTGAGTCCGCATAGGGTTTTACCCTATGCTGGGGTGCTGGTCGCCCCTTCAGGGTTTGTAAATGCCTTGCGACAAAGGGTAGGGTTTCAAATTCTCAATTCTTAATTCTTAATTGTAAAGCTACAGTATATCTGCAGTTCTGTAGGAGTTGCGGCGAATAGGTACTTCTTGTCCGTTTGTAAAATTGGTTTTTGATAATTTTGCCTACTTGTTTTGGGCATCGGCATTCCCATTTTTTAGCTCCCGCTAACGCCACGCTATCTACTTAGCGAATAAAGGTGTTTTTTCATGATGCGGCCGAATTTTTCTGTTGATTTTTTGCTTCGATCCGTTTTACGGCAATTTTTTAGCCCCCCCCCTGCTGCCGGATTCTTGGCGCCGGCAGCGGGGAAAAGCACAAAAAAAACGCAGCCATGCAAAAAAAGCATGCTGCGAAAATGTATGATTTTGGGGAAATATTTGCTATGTATAACGCGCACACGCGCACGATACGTAACTTGCTGAGCGCTGTGTGTGTGTGTGTGTGTGTGTGTGTGTGTGTGTGTGTGTGTGTGTGTGTGTGTGTGTGTGTGTGTGTGTGTGTGTGTGAACTAAGAACTAAGAGTTGCTGACGCGGGAAAATCGCCGTGTGCGGACACGGTTCGCTGCTTGCATTTGCAGAGGAAGTCGCCGTGCGCGCACCTGCTATGCTTATAAGCTGAATGCTACTGCTGCCGCCAAAAGGTCGAAAAGACGACGCGTTTTGAGCATCATTAAATTCGTGTAATTCGTGTAATTCGTGGACAAAAGCATTTGCGGAGCTTTCGGGTTTGTCTGTCCTAAAAGCTTCGGGGCTGCGCAAATCTCCCACGCCGGAGAGGGTGCGGGATTTTACGGTTTCTTTATTAATGTTTGCAGTCATTACCAATTTTTTCTCTTAAGCTGATGGCGCAAAGGTAAAAAATAGTTTTCAACAAGCAAAATTTTTTCCAATTTTTTTTTAGAAAAATTCAGGGAGCAGGTCGGCGCACCCCGCAAGGTGGAGGTACTTCAACTTGAGCATACCCCTCCTACAGCGCGGCGCCCCTGCGCTACGCTGCCGGCAGCACGGCGTAGCACAGGGGCGCATAAAGCGAAAATCAGGCGCTGTAAGCGCTTGCCGACGCTACAGGCCTCCCAAGCCGATAAGGGTTGCAATTATCCCTCCCACGGCTATGATCAAAATCAACCCAATCAGAGAGATGGCAAGCCCGGCAATGGCAAGCCCTTTGGGGTTTTTGAACACGCCTACAAACGACAGGATGAGCCCTAAGCCCCATAAAATCCAGCCTAACACGGGAATCCACCCCAAAAAAACGGTAAGCAGCGCCAGCACAAATCCTCCTGTGCCAACCCCGTTCGATTCCTGCTTTACCTGGTTGATGATCACTGTTTGCCCGCCTTGCTGCGAGGCCTGTTCGCTACTCGTTGTGTTTATCTCTGCCATAAGACTTAATTTTTTGAATGTTTTGCCTACTCTTTACAGGATTTTCGGCGCATCTCCTTTTATCTTACTAATGTTTCGCACCCTTCTTTCTTTACTGCCTTGATTGCGCATATCTCTGTCTATACTCTGATTTTTTTGATTTGAATGATTATTATGATTGATGGCGCGTGGTGCGACGTATGTGCTGTAGAGACGCACGGCGTGCGTCTCAGCGACGAAATAGTCCTAAGGCGCGATGCACGCTGAGACGCACGCCGTGCGTCTCTACAGCGCTGTTGCGTCGCTGTTTCGTCGCTGAAAGTTTTGGATTTCTATAGGTTCCCTAAGCTACAAAAATACCGCAAAACAGCCTCCAATATGCCTAAGAACCTGTTGCTTGCCACAAATCGTGCGCAGCTATAATTTTTGTACGGCAAGCGATTGTAAAGTTATAGCATTATTTTGAGACAACCAAATATTTTTTAACCGTCCAAAAGCTGAAAATTCAGCATTCGGCAAGCTTGACAATCTTTCGTAAAAAATACCCTGATGCGCTACTTTTTTCGCCGCGCACCCCAACAAAATCTGCCCGCCGCCCCGCTCACCCGCGCTGCTTTCAAAAAATTCGTGTATCTTTGCAGCGCAAACTACACAAAAAACTTATGTCCCAACCACGCAGCGCAAAGAGCGTAAAGAAAGTTGTCCTCCTCGGCTCGGGGGCGCTCAAGATCGGCGAAGCGGGCGAGTTTGACTACTCCGGCTCGCAGGCGCTCAAAGCCTTTAAGGAGGAGGGTATCGAAACCATCCTGATTAACCCCAACATTGCCACCATTCAAACTTCGGAGAATATTGCCGACAAGGTGTACTTTTTGCCGGTAACGCCCGAGTACGTCGAAGACGTCATCGCGCGGGAGCGACCCCAGGGCATCCTGCTCGCCTTTGGCGGGCAAACGGCGCTCAACTGCGGCGTGAAGCTCTTCCAAAGCGGCGCGCTGGAAAAGTACGGCGTGGCGGTGCTCGGAACGCCCGTCCAGGCCATTATCGACACCGAAGACCGCGAAAAATTTGTGAAAAAGCTGGACGAAATCGGCGTCAAAACCATCAAAAGCGAGGCCGTTACCACCGTGAAGGAGGCTAAGCGCGTGGCCGGAGAGCTGGGCTACCCCGTTATCATCCGCGCCGCATACACGCTGGGCGGGCTGGGATCGGGGTTCTGCGACAACGAAGAGGAGCTGGAGGCGCTGGCGCAAAAAGCGTTCACCTACTCGCCGCAAATCCTTGTCGAAAAGTCCCTCAAGGGGTGGAAAGAGGTGGAGTACGAGGTGGTGCGCGACCGATACGACAACTGCATCACCGTGTGCAACATGGAAAACTTTGACCCGCTGGGCATCCACACCGGCGAAAGCATCGTGGTGGCGCCCTCGCAAACGCTCTCCAACGTAGAGTACCACAAGCTCCGGCGGCTTGCCATCGACATCATCCGGCACATCGGCGTCGTGGGCGAGTGCAACGTGCAGTACGCCCTCGACCCCGGCTCGGAGGACTACCGCGTGATTGAGGTCAACGCCCGCCTGTCGCGCTCGTCGGCGCTGGCCTCGAAGGCTACGGGATACCCCCTGGCCTTTGTGGCGGCGAAACTCGGATTGGGCTACGGGCTGCACGAGCTCAAAAATTCGGTCACCAAAACCACCACCGCCTGCTTTGAGCCGGCCCTCGACTACATCGTCTGCAAAATCCCCCGCTGGGACCTGGGCAAGTTTAAGGGCGTGTCGCGCGAGCTGGGCTCCAGCATGAAGTCCGTGGGGGAGGTGATGGCCATTGGCCGCAGCTTTGAGGAGGCCGTCCAGAAAGGCCTCCGCATGATTGGGCAGGGTATGCACGGGTTTGTGGCCAACAAGGAGTTTGCCGTGAACAACATCGACGAGGCGCTGAGCCACCCCACCGACAAGCGCATCTTTGTGATTGCCCACGCCCTCTACAAGGGCTACAGCGTGGAAAAAATCCACGCGCTGACAAAAATCGACCGCTGGTTCCTCGAAAAGCTGCGCAGCATTGTCGCCCTCGAAAAGCAGCTGGAGGCGTACTCCGGCATGGAAAGCCTCCCCAGCGACCTGCTGCTGGAGGCTAAGCAAAAGGGATTTTCGGATTTTCAGCTGGCGCGAACGGTGCTCAAGGGCAAAAGCGACAGCATGGAGAGCAAGCTCCGGCAGGTGAGGGAGCTGCGCAAGGCGCGCGGCATTACGCCGGTGGTAAAGCAAATCGATACGCTGGCCGCAGAATACCCCGCCAAAACAAACTACCTCTACGTAACCTACAACGGATCGGCGCACGACGTGGACTTTCCCCGCGACGGGCGCGACGTGGTGGTGCTCGGATCGGGCGCGTACCGCATCGGCAGCTCGGTGGAGTTTGACTGGTGCAGCGTAAACGCAAGCCACGCCATCCGAAAGCAGGGGCGCCGAGCCATCATGGTAAACTTTAACCCCGAAACCGTCTCCACCGACTACGACGAGTGCGACCGCCTCTACTTTGACGAGCTCACCCTCGAGCGGGTGCTCGACATTACCGACCTCGAGCAGCCCTTCGGCGTGGTGGTCTCCGTAGGCGGGCAAATCCCCAACAACCTCGCCATGCGCCTGCACTGCTACGGCGTGCCCATACTCGGAACATCGGCCCAAAACATCGACCGCGCGGAAGACCGCCACAAGTTCTCCTCCATGCTCGACGAGCTCGGCGTCGACCAGCCCCGATGGAAGGAGCTGAGCTCCGTGGGCGACATATACAGGTTTGTCGAGCAGGTGGGATTTCCGGTGCTCATCCGCCCATCCTACGTGCTCTCGGGCGCCGCCATGAACGTGGTATCCAACAAGGACGAGCTGGAGTACTTCCTCACGCTCGCCACCAGCGTATCCAAGCAGCACCCCGTGGTGGTGAGCGAATTTATCGAAAACGCCAAGGAAATTGAAATCGACGCGGTGGCGCAGCACGGCGAAATGATTGCCTACGCCATCTCCGAGCACGTGGAGTTTGCAGGCGTGCACTCCGGAGACGCTACGCTGGTGTTTCCGGCGCAAAAAATGTACGTCGAAACCATGCGACGCATCAAGCGAATATCGCATCAGGTGGCGCGCGGGCTTAGCATTTCGGGGCCATTCAACATGCAGCTGCTGGCAAAAAACAACGACATTAAGGTGATAGAGTGCAACCTCAGGGCGTCGCGCAGCTTCCCCTTCGTATCGAAGGTGCTCAAGGTTAACTTCATTGAGCTCGCCACCCGCGTCATGCTGGGCGAACGGGTAGAGCCGCTGCACAAGTCCGCCTTTGAGCTCGACTACGTGGGCATTAAGGCGCCGCAGTTCTCCTTTTCGCGCCTCCAAAAGGCAGACCCCGTGCTGGGCGTAGAAATGGCGTCTACCGGCGAAGTGGGATGCATTGGCGACGACTTCGCAGAGGCCATCCTAAAGGCTATGCTCTCCGTTGGATACACCATCCCGCAAAAAAACATCCTCCTCTCCACCGGCGACAGCCGCTCCAAGGTAGACATGCTCTCGGCCGCCAAAGCCCTACAGGAAAAAGGATACGCCATCTTCGCCACCAAGGGCACCGCAGATTTCTTGGAGGCCAACGGCGTGCGCGCTACCATGCTCCACTGGCCAGACCAGCCGCACCAGCCAAACACGCTGACCTACATCAAGGAAAAAAAGATAGATTTGGTGGTCAACATCCCCAAAAACCTCTCCAAAGACGAGCTCAACAACGACTACCTCATCCGGCGCAGCGCGGTGGACTTCAACATCCCCCTCCTCACCAACGCGCGCCTGGCAAGCGCCTTCATCCATGCCTTCTGCAAGCTGACAAAAAAGGACATAAAAATCAAAAGCTGGAACGAGTACTGATTGAAAGGAACCGCTAAAAACCCAAAAAACAAGGCTTGCCGCCGAGCCGAAATCGGAGCCTACTGAAAGCAAATGAGCACAGCAAATAAGCCCCCTTACCGATGAACCGCACCGCAAAATTTTGGGTTTTTAAAGGTTGCCCGTAGTGTTAGCGGCCTTTTTAGTTGTCATAGTTAGGCAGGAGGCAGCTTTAGGATAAGAAAAAATAGCGTATCTTTATGTGCGCGTTGATGTGCGCGCTGATGTGGGTTTTGGTACCAAAAAACAGAGATAGAGTGCATGGTAAGTACGGAGAATATGGTAGCACAGCTCAAAAAGGGTGACCATAGAACATACGAGGCTATTTTTAAGCTGTGGTATGCGCCGCTTTGCGCCTACGCCTGCTCCATGCTACACAGCATGGACGAGGCCGAGGATGTGGTGCAAAAAATGTTTTGTACGCTGTGGGACAAGCGCGCGGAGGTAGACGTGCAGGTCTCCCTCAAGTCCTACCTGTACCGAACGGTGCACAACAGCTGCCTCAACCGCCTGAAGCACGAAAAAGTCAGGGAGGCGCATAAATCCGACTTCGCGCACCGGAACAGAGATGCGCACGACAGCGCCGACAAGCGCATTGCCTACGACGAGCTGACGGCGGCGCTGGAGTGCGCCGTGGCGCAGCTGCCGGAGCAGTGCCGCACCGTCTTTAAGCTGAGCAGGCGCGAGGCGCTTACATACCCACAAATTGCAGAGCGCCTGAATATCTCGCGAAACACGGTGGAAAACCATATATGCAAGGCCCTACGCCACCTGCGCGAAAAGCTCAAAGAATTTACGTAGATTTTACGCAGCTACACATCCACATCCACACCCACACCCAAAGCTAAGACTATGACGCAAGACATTGACCGAATTATAGCGCGACACTTAGGCGGCAACGCCACGCCGGAGGAGCAGCGCCTGCTGCAGGAGTGGCTGGCCGAATCGGAGCAGCACCGGACGCTCTTTGCTGCGCTCGTAACGGACGTCAAGCCCGACACGGAAAGAGCGTGGCAAACCTTTGCGCGCCACATGCGGCAAAGCGCCGCCACCGCTCCTGCGCCGCGCGCACCCGCGCGGCAAATTGCAATGCCGCTGCTAAGGTACGCCGCCGCCGTAGCCCTGCTCACAGGAATTGCCCTGCTGACCTGGACAACGCTCCACAATGGCGCCGGCAACGGCGGCGGAAGCAGCGCCAACGGCGGCGGCGGCGGCGACAACGGCGGCGACAACGCTCGGCAAATTTGGCTGGTAGCCGAAAGCCACAACGAAGCGCGAGCGCACATGCTAAGCGACAGCTCCGGCGTTTTCCTCAACCGGGGCAGCAAGCTCTCCTGCCTTGGCGACTACGGCAGCGGAAAGCGCGAACTCCTGCTCGAAGGCGAAGCGTTCTTTGACGTCGCGGCGGCGGGCGCCGGGCAGCTCGTGGTGCGCGCCGGACAAACGCTCATCCGCGATGTGGGCACAACGTTCAACGTGCAGGCCTACCCTCAAGATAGCAGCATAACCGTCTTTGTGCAGAGCGGCGAGGTGAACTTCCACACCGAGCAGAGCAGCGGCATTACCCTAAAGGCCGGCGAAACGGGAACCTTCTGCAAGCGCGCGCAAACCTTCCAACGAAAGCCAACCGACGCAAACGCTACCGCCTACATGACCAAAACGTTCGTCTTTAAGAACCAGCCGCTGAGCGAAGTGGTAAACGTCATCGGAAAAGTCTACGGCGTGAGCCTCCTCCTGAGCGATTCGGCCATCGCCACCCAGGCTATCACCGTAACGTTCAACGGCGAAAATATTGGCGAAATCGTGGAGGTGATAAGCGAAACGATGAGCCTGCAAGCTGCGCAGAGCGGCAACACCTACCGGATGTCGCCACAGACCCTAACCAACGAACAGGAAAATGCCGAACGCTAAGACCGCCGGATGCGCTGCTTGCCTCCTCCTCCTCCTCTGCATCGCGGTGCAGGCATTGCCGGTGCTGGTAAAGCCGGTCACGCTGAACCTCCGCGAACAGCCCATAGAAAAAATCCTGAACGAAATCACCCGGCAAACCGGCATACAGTTCTCCTATAGCCCGCAGGCGCTCGACGTAAGCCGAACGGCCTCGATAGAGGCGCACCGCCTGCCCGTGAGGGAGGCCCTCCGGATGCTCTTTGGCGAAATGTACGAGTACAAAGCCGTCCGAAAATTCATCATCCTGCGAAAATCCCGCGTGGAGATACACCCCCTCACTACCCCCCAGCAGCAGCAGCAGCAGCAGCAGCAGCCCACAAGTGCCGAAAAAACAGCGTATTCGTACATCACCAACCAGCAATACGTAAAAAAATTATGCTACACGGATAGTGGTACAACGTCCGGCGGTTGTCTTAGCCATACCAACAATCAAAATTCTAAAATGATGAGAAAGTATTTAGCCGCCGTTGCGCTGGCGTCTGTCGCAGGCGCGAGCGCACAGGCACAGCAGCCGTCAAACGCCTCCGGGCAGCTGGAAAAAGCCGGAAAAGAGCTCGTTGCGCTCGTAAAGGAGGTGAGCGACAGCACAGCGCAGGCCGTGAAGATGGCCGCCAACGAAATCAACCGGCAAGCCTCGCACCTGAAAACCGCCGGCGCGTTCGCCGAAGCGCCAACCAAGGTGCCGCCTGCCGAAGCGCCAACCGAAGCGCCGCCTGCCGCAGCGCCGCCTGCCGCAGCCTCCGGCGATAGCGTTCGACCCGTAATTTTCACCCTGCTCTACCCCTTTTCCTTCCCGGACCTCAACACGGAGCGGTACGCCTACCGCGCTTCGTTCACCTACTTGGTCGGCGTCAACAGCGGCGTAAGCGGAACGGAGCTTGGGGGCTTGGTCAACATTAACCGCCGCTACATGTCGGGCGTTCAGCTGGCAGGCTTGGCCAACCTCAGCTTGGGCAGCGTTACGGGAATGCAGCTGGCGGGAGTAACAAACGTCGCTGCGCGAGATTCCGCCAAAGCACAGCTGGCAGGCGTGGCAAACGTGGCGCAGGGCGCCGATTTTCAGGCGGCCGGCATCGCCAACGCTGCCCACCGCCGCGCAAACGTCCAGCTGGCGGGTATTGCCAACGCTACCGCGAGCGCCAAGCTGCAGGCGGCCGGCATTGCCAACGCTGCCCAGCGCCGCGCAAACGTCCAGCTGGCGAGCATTGCCAACGCTACCGACACGTCGCGCTGCCAGGTGGGGCTGGTGAACGTAGCCCGAAAAGCCGGCATCCAGGTAGGGCTGATAAACGTGTGCGACACCTCCGACGGCGTGATGGTTGGGCTGGTGAACGTAGCCCGAAGGGGGGGACTCTACGAGCTCGAAATCGGCACAGACCCAATGAATCACCTCGACCTTACCTTCCGCATGGGGATGAAAAAATTCTACACCCTTGCGGAGCTTTCCTACCGCTGGGACGACCGCCGGTGGCTGTCCGGAGTGGGGTTGGGAACGCAAATATCCCTGCCCAAAACCTGGAGCCTGAAGGTTGAGGGCGCATCGCAGCACGTGCTCACAAGCAAGTTCTGGCAGCAGGGAAGCTTAAACCTGCTGGCGCAGGCGCGCGTAGCTGCCGCAAAGCAGCTCACAAAGCACTTTGCCCTGTTTGCCGGCCCTACGTTTTATGTTTACTGCACCAACTTCACCAACCCCAACTCGGTCGACCTCTCCTCGCCATACCACCTCTTCTCCGTCAGGGGAAACCGCATCGCCACAAAAGCGTGGGTGGGATTATCAATGGGCGTGAGAATCAATTAGGAATAACGCCACGCTTCACCCGATTTTACGGCAAGCGCAGCAGACCATTTGGGCACGTTGGCCCCGGTAATCGCTTGTTTGTTTTGGTAAATCGCAAACTTATCGCTACCTTTGCAACCCTTTTGCAAAGAGGCCTCGAAGACATTACAGCTCGCTGTAAGGGTGTGATGGGGAATCTACATTCTGAGTAACACACAAAAAAAAACAAGATGAAGACCATTGACATTATCGGCTCAAGCCGCGTAGCGCTTGGGAAAGAAAACACGGTGAAGCTGCGCAAAACCGGCAGCGTGCCCTGCGTCATCTACGGCAACGGCGACAACATTCCATTTTCGGTAGACAAAGCCCAGCTGCACGCGCTGGTGTACACGCCAAACGCCTACCTCGTAAACATCGACATCGACGGCAAAAAAGAAACCGCCGTCATGCGCGAGCTGCAATTTCATCCCGTATCCGACGAAATTTTGCACGTGGATTTTTACCGTATCGACCACAGCAAGCCCATCACCATTGATGTTCCCGTGGCGCTACAGGGAAGCCCGGAGGGCGTGAAGCTGGGCGGAAAGCTACAGCAGCTCACCCGCAAGGTGAAAATTGCGGCGCTCTCGCAGCACCTCCCCGACAAGCTCGACGTGGATATCTCCTCCCTCGGCCTGGGAAAAAGCATCTTCGTGGGCGACCTGTCGTTTGAAAACCTAAGCATCCTTACGTCGAAAAACGCCGTAGTGTGCGCCGTGAAGATGACCCGCGCAGCCATTGGAGCCGCCGCCTCGGCCGCCGCCGCAAGCGCTTCGGCTGGAGCCTCCGCCGCTGCCAAGAAAAAATAACCCGAACGCCCGCAAACCGCTAAGGCGCCGCGACAAATCGCTTTGATGAACCCCAAACCATGAAGTACTTAGCTGCATGCTTAGGCAACATTGGGCCGGAGTACGAAAATACGCGGCACAACATTGGCTTTAAGGTGGCCAACACGCTGGCTGCCGCCAACGGGCTGCGCTTCTGCGCAGCCCGATACGGCAGCATTGCCGAGCTCCACCTCAAAGGGCAGGCTATCATCCTGCTCAAGCCTTCAACCTACATGAACCTGAGCGGAAAAGCGGTCGGCTACTGGCTCCAAACCGAAAAAATCCCCCTCGAACACCTCCTCGTAGTGCTGGACGATATTAACCTCCCCTTTGGGAGGCTCAGAATGCGCGCCGGAGGCAGCGATGGCGGACACAACGGCCTGAAAAGCATTGCCCTCCTCCTACAAAGCGAGCGCTACGCAAGGCTGCGCTGCGGCGTGGGCAACGATTTCGGAAAAGGCCGGCAAATGGACTTCGTACTCGGACAGTGGACCGACAACGAGCAAACGCTGCTGCCGGAATACCTCACCAGAGCGGCCGACGCCGTAAAGGCATTCGCCGCCATCGGGCTGGAGCGGGCAATGAACGTGGTAAATACGGCAAAGTAGCTCACCCGCTGCAATGCTCAGCCGCCTTGCGCCTTGCCGCGCAAGCTCATGGTAAGGAATCGCTAAAAACCCAAAAACCGCTGCGGTACGCGCCATCGGCAAAAGGATTATTTGCTGCGCTCCCGACTTTTTTTACGGGCGTTCGTGAGCTCGCTCCGCTTGCGTCCTAATCCCTAACTCGTAATTCGTAATTCGTAATTAAAGTTGCCTATGCCCGGAGAACCTTCCCGCATCGACAAGTGGCTATGGTGCGTTCGCGCCTACAAAACGCGCAGCGAAGCTGCGGAGGCGTGCAAAAGCGGCCGCGTAAAGGTCAACGAAGCGGAGGCCAAAGCCTCGCGCGAGCTCAAACCCGGCGACAGGGTTACCTTTCGCAAAGCTGCGGTATGCTACACCTACCGCGTTGCAGGTTTTCCGAAATCGCGCGTAGCCGCAAAGCTGGTCAGCGAATTTGCCGACGACCAAACGCCACAGGAGGAGCTTAACAAGCTAAACGTAAACAAGCTGACCATTTTCGTACAGCGCGAAAAAGGAACAGGACGACCAACAAAAAAAGAGCGCCGACAGCTCGATGCTTTGATGGACGAAAATAACACAATGTCAAATTAAAATGCAGACCATCACTACATTGAAGCGATTAAGAAAAATAAGCTGATGAACCTGCAAAAAAGATTGTTTTACAACATGAAAAATATTGTTCAGATTACAAGAACTTTGAAGTATTCTTGAGAAAAACAAGTGCCGCAGCGCTTTTTTTTCTACCTTTTTTTTTCCAACTTTGCCCTCAATTTTAGAGCATTTTTTCTGGACTATATTACATAAACATATCACTATCTATGCTTGGCCATAAGGAAGTTTGGGACAGCTGTCTAAAGATCATCAGAGACAACATAAGCGAGTCCGTTTACAAGGCTTTTTTTGAAAAAGTCACACCTTTACGACTTGAGGGTAACATGCTTACGCTGCAGGCTCCGTCGCAGTTTATTTGCGATTACATCGAAGAGCACTACATCGACCTGTTGCGCAAAACCCTCCGTAAAGAGCTTGGCGCCGACGCGAAGCTCCAGTACAGCGTGGTAGTTGCCGGAGAGGCAACCCGACCCGTGCTCTCCAGGTCGGCCTCAACGCCGCGAAACAAACCGGTACCGCTGCCGGCAAACTCCCTAAGCAGCGCCCGAATAAAGGGATTCAACCCCTTTATAATGCCCGGATTGCCCAGCCTGGAAATAGACCCACAGCTGAACCCAAAGTATACTTTCGACAACTACATCGAAGGCGCCTGCAACAAGCTCGCACGAAACGCCGGCCTATCCATAGCGCAGAACCCCGGTACTACAACCTTCAACCCGCTGTTCATTAACGGAAACACAGGACTCGGAAAAACTCACCTCGCACAAGCTATCGGCCTGGAGGTGAAAAAGCTACACCCCGATAAGCTCGTCCTCTACGTCAACGCAAACAAGTTTAAGGAGCAGTACACAAGCGCCGTGCAGAAAAACGAAATCAACAACTTCCTCCACTTTTACCAGATGGTGGATGTGCTCATCCTCGATGATGTGCACGACTTTGCAGGCCAAACAAAAACGCAGGATACCTTCTTCCATATCTTCGACCAGCTGCACCGCTCAAAAAAGCAAATTATCTTGACCTCCGACAAATCTGCGGTCGAAATCGAAGGCCTGGAACCGCGTATCCTCTCGCGATTCAAGTGGGGATTGATCGCCGAGCTCACCGCGCCGGACTACGAAACGAGGCTTGCCATATACCGACACAAAGTCCGGAAAGATGGCATCGATATCGACGACGATATTATTGAATACCTCGCGGAAAAAGTGAGCAGCAACGTGCGCGAATTTGAAGGTGTGTTAAACAGGTTGCTGGCTGAAGCAACGTTCAACAGAAAAGTAATATCAATGGATATGGTGGTGAACGTAGTAAACAAAAACATTAAAAATACCCAAAAAGAATTTACGGTAGACAACATCTACAGGGTCGTGTGCGATTACTTCAAAATCCCTACCGATAGCGCACAGTCTAAAACTCGAAAAAGAGAAATTGTGCAGGCGCGGCAAATTGCCATGTACTTTAGCAAAAGCCTCACAAAAACATCGCTTGCATCAATTGGCGCACAAATTGGAGGGAAAAACCATGCTACTGTGGTGCACGCCTGCAAAACGGTGAATAACCTCATGGAAACCGACCGCAACTTTCTTGAAATGGTAAACAACATTGAGAAGAAGCTGAAAGTAACCTAATCCCCCTACCCTACTTTCGTTTACTTAGATGAAAGCCTCCGTTCTCACCGTCGGCGACGAAATCCTTATTGGCCAAATCGTCGATACCAACTCCGCCCGCATTGCGCAGTGGCTGGGCGAGCAAGGCCTCTGCGTCTGCGAAATGCGCTCAACCGGCGACGCGCAACAGGCCATCACCGCCGCGCTGGACGGGCTTTTTGCCTCCTGCGATACGGTCATCATCACCGGAGGGCTTGGCCCCACCAGCGACGACATTACCAAGCACACCCTCGCCGCCTACTTTGGCGCCTCCCGCATGGTGCTGCACGAGCCTACGCTGAAGCACCTGACCGAGCTGCTCGGCAGCCGCGGCATTGCCCTGGGCGAGCTCAACCGCAGCCAGGCCTTAGCGCCCGACGGCTGCGAGGTGCTGCCCAACCTTGCGGGAACAGCGCCCGGCTTGTGGCTGGAGAAAGACGGAAAGCTGGCCGTTGCGCTCCCTGGCGTCCCCTCCGAAATGGAATACCTCATGGCCAACGAAGTAGCGCCGCGCCTGAAAAAACGGTTTAACACGGGTGAAATTTTCCACAAAAACATTATCACGACCGGCATCCCCGAATCTACGCTGGCCGAAGCCATTGCGGCCTGGGAGAATGATTTGCCGGGCTACCTGCGCCTGGCCTACCTGCCCTCGCTGTCGGGCGTAAAGCTGCGCCTTTCGTGCCACACCGCCGCCGCTCACCCCAACCTTGCCAGCGAGGTGGCAGAGCGGGTGCGGCAGCTGCAAACGCTTATCCCCTCCCACATTGTAGGCTACGACAACGATACGCTCGAAGGCGCCGTGGGGCGGCTCCTAAAGGTGCGCGGAGCAACGCTGTCCACCGCCGAATCGTGCACCGGCGGGCGGCTGGCGGCCATCGTCACGGCGCAGCCGGGAGCCTCTGCCTACTTTAAGGGAGGCGTAGTGGCGTACGCAAACAACGTAAAAGTAAAAGCGCTGGGGGTGCTGCCGGACGACATCGAAAAGCACGGAGCGGTAAGCCAGGCCGTGGTGGAGCAAATGGCAACGGGCGCACGGCAAGCCCTGCAAACCGACTTCGCCATTGCTACTTCGGGCGTTGCCGGACCCGACGGCGGAACGCCACAAAAGCCTGTCGGAACGGTGTGGGTAGCCGTTGCCGCCCCGAAAAGGGTTGCCTCCTACAAGCTCAACCTGGGTGGCGACAGGGAGCAAACCATGCAGCGCGCTTCCTACATCGCGCTAAACTTGCTCCGATTAGCGCTAATCGACGATAGCTGCAGCAGCTGACCGCTTTTTGCTTTCCGGCCTTCGCTATTCGAGCGGAATGTCGGCAAAATCCGAGCCGTCACCTACCCTCCCCATAATATCTTGCAGCATGCACGGCGACGTAAGCAGACCTGCAGCATAGTCATTTAGCTGCAAAGCGGTGTACACATCCCTAAGCTGGTTGAGGTCAATATGCTGCACCATGCAAAGGGATAGCTCAATTTCCGACGTTGCTTTTTCACTACAGCTGCAGTAAGCTTTTCCATCTTTTTTGCCTTTTTCAAAATCTGTCTCTTTTTCTTTCTGACAAGCTGCCATAAGCACAGCCGCGCTTGCCAACATTAGCATCTGTTTCACCATAACATTTTTATTTTTTAACGGAGTGTCCATGGTCTATTGATATGAACTTGTAACTACTCAGGTAGCATATTTCATTGCAAATCACAAAAGTAATAAAAATTCTCCTTGTGAAAACCTTGTGTTCTTTGTGTCTTCGTGGTATTTTTCCAACCACAAAGGAACAA
>JAIROF010000074.1 GCA_031257655.1 Prevotellaceae bacterium
TATGATTTTTTTATGAAATGCCTCCTCCTTAAAAATCGCGACATTTTCAGTTTGGGGTATGATTTTTACATGAATCTCATTATCAGAAAGTAAGGATTCATCAGGTCAGGAGTTCTGAAAGTGTGTTTTTGTAGTTGTTTTTTTTAACGGAAAGGTCACAAAGGGTACCTGAGTAGCTACGAAACGTTTAACCATTTCCCCCTCGTTAGGAAACGAGGGGGAGTCCAGGCAGCGGCGCTCCGGTTTGGGTTCGCCGCAGCTTTGCTGTCGCCTGCCGCTTTGCGGCGTGGCGCAGCCGGCTGGGGCAGGTTGTGTTGGCTTACGATTTTTGCAAGGCCTCCTCCACGGCTACGGCCACGGCTACGGTAGCCCCCACCATAGGGTTGTTGCCCATGCCCAGAAAGCCCATCATCTCAACGTGCGCCGGCACGGACGACGAGCCGGCAAACTGCGCGTCGCCGTGCATGCGCCCCATGGTGTCGGTCATGCCGTACGAGGCGGGGCCAGCCGCCATGTTGTCGGGGTGCAGCGTGCGGCCGGTGCCGCCGCCGGAGGCTACGGAGAAGTACTTTTTGCCCTGCTCTACGCACTCCTTTTTGTAGGTGCCGGCCACGGGGTGCTGAAAGCGCGTCGGGTTGGTAGAGTTGCCGGTGATGGAGACGTCTACGCCTTCGCTGCGCATTACGGCCACGCCTTCGCGCACGTCGTCGCAGCCGTAGCACCTCACCTTGGCGCGGTCGCCGGTGGAGTAGGCTTTTTCCCTCACCACGTTCAGCTGGCCGGTGGCGTAGTCAAATTGCGTTTGGACGTAGGTAAAGCCGTTGATGCGCGAAATGATCATGGCGGCGTCCTTGCCCAGCCCGTTGAGGATTACGCGCAGCGGCTCCTTGCGGACGCGGTTGGCCGACTTGGCAATGCCAATGGCGCCCTCTGCGGCGGCAAAGCTTTCGTGCCCCGCCAGGAAGGCGAAGCACTTTGTTTCTTCGCGCAGCAGCATGGCCGCGAGGTTTCCGTGGCCGATGCCCACCTTGCGGTCGTCGGCCACGGAGCCGGGTATGCAGAAGGCCTGCAAGCCTTCGCCGATGGCCTGCGCAGCGTCTGCCGCCTTTTTGGCGCCCTTTTTGATGGCGATGGCGCAGCCCACAACGTAAGCCCACGCGGCGTTCTCAAAGGCAATAGGCTGGATGTCCTTGCAGAGCCGGTAGGCGTCGATGCCCTTGTCGGCGCAGATTTTTTTTGCCTCGTCGAGGTCTTTTATTCCGTACTGGTTAAGCGCTGCATTTACCTGCTTGATGCGGCGGTCGTAGCTTTCAAATAGTGCCATAGTGTGTTTAAAATTTTATTCGTGACGTGGATCAATATACTTTGCGGCCTCGGCAAATCTGCCGTAGGTGGAGGTGGCCTTTTTGAGCGCTTCGCCGGCGTCGGCGCCCTTTTTGATGGCGTCCATCATTTTACCCATGTGGATAAACTCGTAGCCAACCACTTCGCCGTCGGTGTCGAGCGCCATTCGGTTGATATAGCCTTCGGCCATTTCGAGGTAGCGCACGCCCTTGGCTTTGGTCGAGAACATGGTGCCCACCTGCGATCGCAGGCCCTTTCCCAAGTCCTCCAGCCCGGCGCCGATGGGCAGCCCGCCTTCGCTAAATGCGCTCTGCGTGCGCCCGTAGGCAATCTGGAGGAACAGCTCGCGCATGGCGGTGTTGATGGCGTCGCACACCAGGTCGGTGTTGAGCGCCTCCAGGATGGTTTTGCCGGGCAGCACTTCGGCGGCCATGGCTGCGGAGTGCGTCATGCCGGAGCAGCCAACGGTTTCCACCAGCGCCTCCTCTATGACGCCGTCCTTTACGTTCAGCGTCAGCTTGCAGGCGCCCTGCTGGGGGGCGCACCAGCCAACGCCGTGCGTGAGGCCGGAGATGTCCTTTACTTCTTTCGACTTCACCCACCGCCCCTCCTCGGGAATGGGCGCCGCGCCGTGCACGCATCCTTGCTTTACAGTGCACTGATGCTCAACTTCATGTGAATAGATCATAGCGTTTTGTATTTGAATTGTGTCCATTAAAAAATCTTGCAAAGATAGCATTTAATGCTAAATGAGGGCGCAGGTATGGGGAAAATTTAGTATATTAGTAGATACGCTGCACGATAGCTGTAGCGGGTAGGGCGGCGCGAAAACAGGATAATTCGCTATGCCTGAGAATGGAGAATTGCCGAAAGGCTAATTTTTTATGTTTAAAAAATTATTTGCTATGAAAAAGAGCACAAAAAACAAAACAGAAATATATAGCACGCCGCAGGCTGCCAGGCCTGCGGGCTGCGACCGGATAGTTTACTCCGGCGAGCCTGTCCCCTTCGACGTGATGGAGAAGCCAAACGGCGCCCGGGCAAAGCAGTGGAAAAACACCGGCGGCATGCCCAGCGATTTTTGGCTGTAGCGGCAAGGCGAATAGCAGAAATCTGAATTTATGAACTTTAGAAGCTTGAATATTTATACTTTAAAACACTATTAACCTGAGCTTTAGATGCGCGCGAGGCGCTTGCGACCGCCTTGCGCCCCTAACGCTCAGGTTAATTTACTATCCACATAGCTAATCCATTACCACAAAACGCCCGGTGCTGTCCATGTTTTGAAATCATGTTCAAATTTTTTTCAACCGTAGCGGCGCTACGTATCCAAAAAAGCAGTATTTTTGTGCCGTTTAACTTCGATTTTTAACAAGCCAAAAGTAGGAAACACCTGAAAATGACAACACTACCAAAATTTATGCCGGGATTGCTGACAACGGCGGCGTTTGCCGTAGTGCTCACCTCGTGCAGCGCAAACCAGAGCGTTAGCACATACGTAGCTGGGTATGAGGAGAATGCGAGCGGCGTAAACGTAGCAAAAACGTGGAAAGACGGCGTAGCGCAAGCGCTCTCCAACGGCGCGGAGGACGCCTGCGCCAATTTTATTTACCTGTCGGGTAGCGATGTGTACGTGGCCGGGCACGAAAACGAAGTCGCTACGGTGTGGAAAAACGGCGTGCCGCAGGCGCTCTCCAAGCTCTCCGACGAAACCGACGCAGTGGCCTACGCCGTCTACGTGTCGGGCAGCGACGTGTACGTAGCCGGGCACGAAAACGAGGTGGCTACGGTGTGGAAAAACGGCGTGCCGCAGGCGCTCTCCGGAAGCGCCGGCGAAAACAACGCGGTGGCCTACGCCGTCTACGTGTCGGGCAGCGATGTGTACGCGGCAGGGCACGAAAACGAGGCGGCCGCGGTATGGAAAAACGGCGTGCGGCAGCTGCTCTCCAAGCCAACCGACGAAAGCGACGCCGCAGCGTACTCAATTTGCGTATCGGGCAGCGACGTGTACGTGGCCGGATACGAAAATGACGCCGCCATGCTCTGGAAGAACGGAGCGCCGCAGGCGCTCTCCGGCGGCAGCAAAAGCGCAGAGGCGCTCTCCGTTTGCGTGTCGGGGCGCGATGTGTTCGTAGCGGGCAGCAGCGAAGGAAAGGCCATCGTGTGGAAAAACGGCGTGGAGCAACCGCTTGCCGGCGGCACGGAGGCGCGCTCCGTCTACATACTCAACGGCGACGTATACGTGTCCGGCTGCAACGAGGCGGCCGCTGTGCTGTGGAAAAACGGCGCGCTGCAAACGCTCTCCGACAGCGCAAGCATCGGCGCCTACGCATGCTCCGTAGCGGTGAAGTAGCGCTGTAGAGGTGCGCGGCGTGCGCCTCGCGACAAAATGGCGGCGAGAGGTTGCCGTGTAAAAAATAAAAAGCCCCGACACGGGCGTGTCGGGGCTTTTTCGGTGGCGTAGCCGTAACGCTCTACGCAGAGAAGCGTACCTGAAGCTTAGCGAAAATGTACGGAATGGAAAAAAAGCTTTGAGACAGGCTGTAAGGCGCAATCTAAAGCGCTTCTATGGAGATAATTTTATGTTCGAGGTGGCAAGGGAAGAGCTTTCAAGGTCGCAAATTGTGACCTTGAACAAAAGCCGGGGCAGCAACATAACATACCTGCGGCAAATAAAGAGTTTTCGGACTTGATGTCGCAAAATGCGACATCAAGCTGGGGCGGCACCCGGAAGCTCCCGTGCGCATTTACCGAGCACGGTGTAGCAATGCTTTCCGGCGTGCTCAGCAGCGACACGGCAATACGCGTAAATATTATGATCATGCGGGCTTTTGTCGCCATGCGCCAGTACGCCCTCGGCTACGCCGAGCTTAAGCAGCAGCTGGATTTCTTTATGCAGAAAACAAACCTGCAGCTCAACGAAATATATCAGGCGCTCACGGAGCTGGCAGCGCAAAAGCGGGAAGCCGAAAAGCCCCGTAAGCCGATAGGATATCAGCACCTGCCGGATGGCGGAATGGGCTGGACGGCGCACAAATGGCGACCGGTTGCCATCCGAACATATCATGCAGCGTAGCAGGGTGCCGGGGAATTGCTGCACAATCCGGCACCTTAGCTCATGCTGCGCAGAAAAAACTTTCAGCGTCTCAACATTCAACATTCAAAATTCAAGTCCAAAAATCAAAATTTCTTCCATGAGTACACATCTGCTGCTGCCCGCCCTGCTGTTGGGCGCGCTTGCATGGGGGCGCGCCGCCGCCCAGAGCAAGCTCAACATTTCAAAAGTTCGCGCAACGCCTCCGGTTGCCCTTAGCTACCCGTTTATGACGGACAGCGCAAACCTTAAAGGCGAAAAGTTTGAGGCCAAAGCGCTGCTCACGACGGCTTTTCTGGTCAACCGGAAAGATTTTGGAGAAGAGATAGCCGCCGACACTTCGCGCTACGTGCTGTTTCCCAAGGCAAAGGAGGGCGGCGAGCTGCGCTTTTTTTCGTTCGGCGTGAACGCCGACAGGTATGCCAAGCTGAAGGTGGCCATCACCTCCCCCGGCATGCTGGAGCTGTACGTAAACGGCAAAAAAGAGCTGTCGAAAACCACCGCCGAGGATAGCCTCCAGAGCGCCAAAAAGGTGGAGAAGGAGATAGCCGTCAACCCGGGCGCGACCGAATTTTCTGTGAAGTACCTCAGCCTCTCGTCGTCCAAGCTGCCGCAGGAGGCCGTGAGCGTGCTGGTGGAGGCAAAGGACAGCGCGGTAACCCTGACCGAGCGCGGCGACAGGCGACCCATCCGGATAAACGATATTCTGGAGGGCGAAAAGGTTTCCGGCGCAAGCATTTCGCCCAACGGACGCTTCGTGGTGCTGAGCTACGCCAGCGTGAACGAGGAGGGCAAATCGTCGCGCTACTCGGCGCTCTACGATACCAAAACGGCCAAAAGCCTCTACATAGACAAGCCGATGTGGTGGATGCCAACGTCGAACAAGCTGTACTACACGGCGCAACGAGGCTACAGCAACGCCCTCATCGGCGTTGACCCCGCAACGATGAGCGAAAGCGTTCTTGCGCCCAGCATTCCCAAAGACGGCGACGGCTTCCGCATTGCCCCCAGCGAGCAGTTCCTCATCTACTCCATGAAGGAATCGTTTGACGAAAGAAAGGGCGACCTGCTCAACCTCCAGTCGCCGCAAGACCGGCAGGAGGGCTACTTTGACCGCCGATACCTCTACCGCTACGACCTGTCAACGGGCGTCAACCGGCGGCTCACGTACGGAAAGCGCTCCACCGCCCTGAACGACATTAGCCGCGATTCGCGCTACCTGCTCTTCTCCGTGAGCGACGAGCAAATTACCGAACGGCCTTTCCGAAAATCGTCGCTCTTTATGATGAACCTGGAAACGATGCAGGTCGATACGCTGTGGACGGACGAAAAGTACGCCGGCTCGGCCGCCTTCTCCCCCGACGGGAAAAAAATCCTCATCGCCGGGGCGCCCGAGGCCTTTGGCGGCGTGGCGCTGAACCTCCCGCAGGGCGTAATGCCCAACAGCTACGAGGGCGAGGCGTTCATCATGAGCCTGCCCGACCGGAAGGTGACGGAAATCTCCAAGCGCTTCGACCCCTCCATCAGCCGCATGGCGTGGCGCTCGGACGACGAAATATACCTCAGCGTCGTGGAGGAGGACTACGAAAACGTGTACCGGTACAGCGTTTCGAAAAAAACGTTCGCCAAGCTGGGCCTGCAGGAGGAGGTCGTCCGCGCGTTTAGCCCGGCCCGGAGCGCGGCCGCGGCAGCCTACGTGGGGGTGAGCGCGTCCAGCTCCACGCGGGCGTACGCGTACGACCCGAAAAGCGGGAAGTCGACGCTGATTAGCGACCCCTCCAAAGAGCGGCTCGAAGGCATTGCGCTGGGCAGCGTTACGGACTGGCACTTCACCGCGTCCGACGGCGCCCTCATCAAGGGGCGCTACTACCTTCCGCCAAACTTTGACGCCGCCAAAAAATACCCGCTGGTGGTTTACTACTACGGCGGCGTAACGCCTACCCCCCGAACGCTGGAATCGTCGTACCCGCTGCACGTTTACGCCGCGCTGGGCTACGTGGTGTACACGCTTCAGCCCAGCGGAACGATAGGCTTCGGGCAGGAGTTTTCGGCGCGGCACGTCAACGCCTGGGGAAAGCGCACGGCCGACGACATTATTGAGGGCACAAAAAAGTTCGCGGCCGAGCACCCCTTCGTCAACGAAAAAAAAATCGGATGCATCGGCGCGTCCTACGGCGGGTTTATGACCATGTACCTGCAAACGCTTACCGACATCTTTTCCGCCGCCGTGTCGCACGCCGGCATCAGCTCCATTGCCAGCTACTGGGGCGAGGGGTACTGGGGATACGCCTACAGCGCAACGGCCAGCGCCGGCAGCTACCCCTGGAACAACCCGACGCTCTACGTGGAGCAAAGCCCGCTCTTCCACGCCGACAAAATAAAAACCCCCCTCCTCCTCCTGCACGGCATGGAGGACACCAACGTCCCCGTAGGCGAAAGCATCCAGATGTTCACCGCCCTGAAAATACTCGGACGCCCGGTAGAGCTTATACAGGTGAAGGGCGAAAACCACGGCATAGCCGCCTACAAGCGAAAGATCGAGTGGAGCCACTCGATATACGCCTGGTTTGCCCGGTGGCTTCAGGACGACCCCGCGTGGTGGAACAGCCTCTACCCCGAAAAAAAGTAGGCATGGGCGAGCTTCAATTTTTGCCGGTATCCGTCAACATTACCCAAAAAAAGCTGCTCCTCGTTGGCGGCGGGGAGGTGGCGCTCCATAAGGCGTCCATCCTGTCCCGCTTTACGGACAGGGTGGCGGTCGTAGCGCCCGAATTTCACGCCGGCTTTGCCGCGCTGCCCTTTGAGCGGGTGCAGAAAGCCTACGAGCCGGACGACCTGACCGGCGCCGACATGGTGTACATCTGCACGGGACACGAGGCGCTCAACCGGGAGATAAAGGACGAGTGCGCCCGGCGGGGCGTGCCGGCAAGCGTGTGCGACAACCCCTCCCGCTGCGACTTTATTTCGCCCGCCGTGTATAAGGACGGCAACGTTACGATTGCCGTATCGTCCAACGGGCAAAACGTGCGGCAGGCCATCGCCATTCGCAACCAAATACAGCAGCTGGTAGAACAAGAAGTAATAAAAATCCGATGATACAGTGCAGACAGGTCAGCAATGCCCGCTTTTCTCTCGAGGAGCGGGAGCGCCTCTCCGCCGCCATGCAGGTGGATGAGGCTACGCCGCACGTTTTGCTCAAAACGTGCAACCGGACGGAGCTCTACTGGGGCGAGGGCGAAATATCCGGCGATATCCTCCGCCACCTCTACCGCGTGGCCGCCGGCTTGGAGTCCGGCATCACCGGAGAGCGCGCCATACAGGGGCAGCTCAAAAACGCCTACCGCGAAGCCTGCGAAAAGTACAAGCTATCCCCGCACCTGCACAAGCTGTTCCAAACCGCCATGCACACCGGAAAAAAGGTGCGGAGCGAAACCGGAATCTCCGAAGGCGCCGTGTCGCACAGCCAGGTGACGGTGGACATCCTCAAAAAGGAAAAGGTTGACCTGAAGCAAAAAATCGTCAGCCTCATTGGCGCCAACAAGCTCACGGAGGACATCCTGAAGTTCCTGACCGATAGGCAGGCGGTGAACATCTTTTTGTCCAACCGCAGCTTCTCAAAAGCCGCCACCTTAGCCGACCGCTACCGCGGCACGGCCATGCCGCTGCACCAAAAGCGCCAAATGCTGGCGTTCACAGACGTGCTGATTTGCGCAACCTCCGCTCCGCACGCCATCGTTGGGCTGGGTGACGTGCCAAA
>JAIROF010000097.1 GCA_031257655.1 Prevotellaceae bacterium
TACCAGCATATGGTAAAACCATATACTGCGAATTGCGAATTGGAATACGATGACAAATATGTTTTTAAACAGGTGCATTAACAATCACATTCCGTCCCTACGGGACGGGGCGCGGCGGGAGACATGCCGTTTTCTACCGACATTCCGTCCCTACGGGACGGGGACGGGGCGCGGCGGGGGACATGCCATTTCCTACCGACATTTCGTCCCTACGGGACGGGAAATTGAAAATTGAAAACTATACAACCGGGAGGCCTTTGTAGAGACGGTGATGTCATAAATTGTATGATACGGCAAGTATTATGCTGATTATAAATCATTTACATCAATGAGGTTAATAAGGTTGTTATTTCTATTATATCTCTCTGCTACTGAGGTTGTTTTGTTATTAAAATTAGGTATAAATTAGGTTTTTCGCTCCCTACAATTTATGACACTACCGTAGAGACGTGGCATGCCACGTCTCTACAGCGCTTCGCGCCATTAACCATTAACCATTAACCATTAAAAAGCGCTTCGCGCCATTAACCATTAACCATTAACCATTAAAAAGCGCCTCGCGCCATTAACCATTAACCATTAACCATTAACCATTAAAAAGCGTCATTAAAAATGAAACAACCATTATTTACCCTGCTCTTTGCCCTGCTCCTGCCTGTGGCGCTACGCGCTCAGGCGGCGGTGCAGCCGTACATTACTAAGCACCCTGCTGCGGCCACCTACGCAAAGGGCGCCCCCGCCCGATTCTACGTAAGCGCCTACAGCCCGAACGACGGCTACCTCACCTACCAGTGGTACCGCTCCAAAAACTTTGGCAGCCCCTTCACGCTTAGCCCCGATGGGGGGTACACTCCGGAGCAAAAAAACCAGATAAAAGCAGGCGCTACCCCACTCCCGGAAGGCGACAAGGCTATCCTCGCTACCACTACCCCAACCGACCTCTCCTCCCCCTCAAACCCCTCCTCCGACACCACAACATTCTGCTACTACTGGGTAAATATCAAAAATACTAAGGACAACGCTACAGATTCTACAGAAAGCGAATTTGCACTCGCAAAAATCGTGAACAGAACCCTGGAATCTAAGTTGATGAACGGCGACTTCCAGACCTACGACACTACGGGATTTTTCGCATATGATGGCAGTATAGCATCGGGTGTGCCTACTGCTTGTTGGGGTTCTCTGCCCCTTGACATCCCAAACACGAAGATGCCGTATTGGAACACTACCCACGATGGAAACTATGCTGTTGATAATCAAAAAAATGTACACCTCGGGAAAGTAGCAGAGATACAATGGGTGTCTTCTGATAACAAGGTAGCCGCTACGAACAAATTAGACACCACAGGACACGCACAGACGCCGAACAGCGTTATCAAACACGAATGGGCCAGAACAGCCCCGCTGGTCGCCGAATTGAGTGTTGCGATGTCGTCTAGCCTTTATCAGGAGGTGGCAACGGTTCCGGGCAAGATTTATGAGTGGGGGCTGGATTTCTCTGCTTACAACGCCGCCGATGTCACGGAGCTGCTGGCCGTCATCATCGGCCCAGCCATCAACGATTCAAGCGACTACCAAAACGGTGTAACGAACCGGTGGAGATCTAACATCACCTATACCCTTAACAAGGGCAATAGTAGTTCATTCCATGCAATACAGCCCGGCACGTACACGTGGCAGTATCCCTATGGCTACAACACTACAAACTCTTTCTTCCAAGACATCGTCAACAGCATGGAGCTGGATAATAACCTCAGCAACAATAACAACAGCTACGCCTCGCTGCGTACCGACTTGAGCGGTAAGCAGTACATTGTGCGCTACAACGGCGCTAACTACTACGTCAAGTTCGTCGCAGATAAGGGTTATGACAACCAATGGACGCATATGACCGGTACCTACACCGTACCCACCGGTCAGGGTACGACGGTGTTCGGCTTTGTGAGCATATGCGCATATGCAGCTAATGGCGGCAACATTCTCGACAACGTTCTCTTCGCCTCCGGCACGCCGCCCACCACATCCTCCGACATCGCGTACAGCGGGGAGACCGCGCTAAGCGCCGCTACGCGGGCGGGCTACGCCTACGGGATTGCGGAGGTGCGCGGCTCTACGGTGATCGCGCTGAGCAGCCCGCAGGCCGGGTACGACCCCGACGGCAGCGGCAACGCTGCGGAGGTCGGCATTGCGCCCACCGCCGGGCTTGGCGTGGGAGGCTGGTACGCCGCCTGGGGCGAAGGAGACAGCAAGGCCGGATTTGGCGCCGGCGGCGTCATCACGTTCAGGGGCCTTACGCCGAGCAAGACCTACCGCATTGTGGGCGTCCCGGCGCCGGCGGTGGACACGGCGCTGCACGCGAACGAAAGCCCCGTGTACGTGCTCGACGACGGCTACTACCGCGACGCGCGCATGCCCATCGCCTACCAGAGCGGCGACGACGACCTGTGGATGAGCAGCATCGGCGTGGAGGTCTACCGGGATGCGAGCGACGACAGCGCGCGCAAGGTGCGCATCAGCGTGCACAACGCGAGCGCCGAGCTGGAGTACGCGCTGCTGGCAGACAGCGTTTTGGCGGACGGCCGCCGCGCACCCGCCACCGCCGGCCCCGCCCTGCCCGCCACCGGCTGGAAGCAGGGCAGCGCGGGGGTAGCGGTCTTCGAGGGCCTGGCGCTCGACACCACCTACTACCTCGTGGCCCGCGCTGCCGGCTACGCGGAGGTGACGTACGCGGCGGCGGCCTACGCAAGCGATACTGCGGCCTACATCGCCGTGCGAACGCCCGCCCCGGACGTTCGGGACGTTGCGCCCAGCAACGTGTTGCGCGACAGCTGCACCGTGATTAGGGTGGCCACCGTTGAGGCCGGCCACCGGTACGCCGTTGCCAACCCCGCAACGGGCCGCATGGTGGGCGTGCAGATAGCGGAGTCGGCGGGCGACACGCTCCGCTTTCCCCTCCCCGAGAGCAGCTACAAAACGCCCTACCAGGTGATGACCAACGGCGGCACGGCCGGCGGGCGGGGCGGCGGGCGGGCGTACGGCTGCCCCGATACCTTTCGCGTGGACTTCTTTGGCGAAACGGTGAAGAGCGACGCCACCCCCACCGGCCACATCCCCGCAGAGGTGGAGTACCACCTTGCTGCGGCCGACAGCGCGCTCACCGACGGCTGGGTGGCGGGCACGGGCGCCCGGCCGGTGCTGCTTTCGGAAAACGTGCTCATGGGCAACACGGAGAGCGCGCTCAACCTGATGAGCAAGCTCGACGCCGACGCCAAGCTGAGCTACCGCATCGCCGCGCCGGCGGGCTACGCCGGCGCGTGGACGTCGCCCGTCAAGCAGGTCGACATCCCCAGGCGCAGGAGTGCGCCGACCACGCCCGGCGGCTACAAGATTAACTACGACGCGGGAACAGAAAGTATAGGGCTGGGGAGTCAGACCGACAGCCTTGCGTTTTTGGCTGCGGGTGCGCAGGAGTGGACGACGGTTGTAAAAGGCGGCTCGTGGTCGTTTGCCGAGGCCGGCTGGGGCGATGGCGAGATAGCCTGCCCCTTCAGCGTTCGCTTTCCGGCCACGGCTGCGGCCTTTGCCTCCCTCGCCGGCAGCAGCAGCATTCGCGCCCGACCGCAGCTGCCGCCGGACATTTACCTCGTCGACAACAGCAACGGCGGCGTCGACCCCATAACCGAGGTTACCATTTGCGGTTTGAACAGCAACAACGTCTACCACTTTAAAACCCCATACACGAAATCTGCAAGCGATAGCTGGGAAATCCTTTCGATTGACGAGGACGACCCCGACATGTCCACGTCTGAGCCCATTGAATTTGGCGCCAGCGACACGTGCTACCTTCGCATTGCCTCCACCGGAAACAGGCCGGCGTCCCTGCCGGTGATGCTGCAGGCAAACATGCTCAACGTCGTGAGCCAGCCCCTGTACAACCTGGCCTACGACTACGGCAGCGCGCCCGAGGGGAGGCCCGTTTACATCAGGAATTTCAGCGCCGTCGACACCTTTTTCCTGAGCTCGCTGAAGCTGGCCGGCGGCAACGCCAGGTATTCGCTGGCCGGCGGCGACTCGATCATCGCGCCGGGCGCCATGGATTCGAGCTGGGTGCTCACGCCCGTTGGCGGCCTCTCCGCAGGGCCGCACGGCGATACCATGACGATAAGCTACCACAAGTACGCCAACGGCAAGGCGAATACGGAGCTTAACGGCGGCTACCCGTTCACCATAACGGCCAAGGTGTACCTGTCGGTAAGCAAAATCTACTGGGACCTGAGCAGGATTCGGGGCGAAATAGACGTTTCGCAGACCAAATCCAACGCGCTGACGCTTAAGGTGAGCCAGGCGCCGCCGGGGGCTACGCTGAGGTACTACTTTGGCAGCTCATCGGCGCCCGTTGCCGAAAGCGAAAGCGCGGTTGACGCGGACAGCGCCGCGACCTTCACCTTTACGGCGGAGCACGGGCTTGAGGCCGGCGCCGCCTACGCCATTTCGGTGCAGGCCAAGCCGGATGATAACCACCTGAGCGAAGCCACGCACCCCTACTTGGCCACGGGCTACACGGCCTACGCCACGCCTTCGTTTGGCGCGGTGGCGGAGGTGGACTACGCGGGCGAGCGCATCGCCTTCCGGCAGGGCTACTCCGCTGCGGACTACGCGGTGGGCTGCGCCTCGTGCGCCGGCCGCCCGGCGCTGCCCAGCCCCGCCGCCGCCGGCTCGCTCACCGCGCTGCTCAACGAGGCGGCAAACGACAGCCTCGCGCTCTTCATTGTCCGCAAGGCCAGCGCCCCCTACCCCGCGTCGGATACCGGCTACTCCGATACCGTTGCCGGCCGCCCCCAAGCGCCGCCGGTGGACGGCAGCACCGCAGCGCACGCCTCGAGCGGAACGGCTAACGACGGCGCCATCCGCATGGCGGGAGAATTTGAGTACCGCAACCGCGCCTCGTCCGGCGACTGGCTGCCCGCCGCGAACGCAACCCCCGGCCTTATAGCCGACGACTACCACGCGCGCTACAAGGCGGCGGCGGGAAAGTTTGCCTCGCGCGCGGCGCTGGTCACCGTCTCCGCCATCACCGCGCAGCCCGCATCGATTGAGGTGGCGAAGGATAACATCGCCCCGGGCAACGCCACGCTCGCCATCGCCATCCCGCCAACGGTCAATACCGTGGGCTACCAGTGGTATAAAAGCGCGAGCGCGGAGGACACCACAGGCAGCACGGCAATAGACGGCGCCGATTCCTCTGCGTACTATGTTACAGCTGCTCTCGCAGCTCCGACCGACGCCTTAGACACCTACTACTACTACTACTGCGTTGTTACCATTGGCGGGGCGTCGACGCTCACCTCCCGCGTGGCAACGGTAAGGGTGACGAAAGAGCCCATCTCCATCTCCATCGACACGGCCTACCTTGCGCCGAAATTCTACGACGGCACGGCCTCCGCTGCGGTAGACAGCGTGACGCTTACGCGTAGCGATGACAAGAGCGTTCGCGTAAGGCTCGCGCTCGGCGCAGACTACGCGGTGGATACGGCCCGCTTCCTCAGCGCAAGCGTGGGGGGCAGCGATACCGTGCTGCTCTACGTTCGGCTCACCACCAGCCTCAAGGCCAGCCTCTACAAGCTCGCCAACGGCGAAAAATTCCTGCTGCGGGGGCAAAGCGTAAGAAAGGCTACGCCCGATACGCTGCACTTCTGCTACACGCCGCCGGAGGCGACCGCCGAATCGGGCGACGAACCGGGCAAGTACATCTACAGCGGCTCCGCAAAGACCGCAGGGGTTGCGCTAAGAACGCCGCCGTACGCCGGCATGGGAAAATTGCGGCGCTGTACTACGCCGTTGCCGACGGCGGCGACGACGACGAGGACGGCGATAATGCCGCCGCCGCTACCCTGCTGCCCGGCGCCCCCGTGAACGCCGGGGCGTACGCGGTGAAGGCCGCCGTGCCGGACAGCGGAAACTTTGGCGCAGACACGGTGGAGGTGGGGAGATTCCGCATCCTCAAAAGGAAAATCGCCCTCAACGCGGAAACCTCCACCGTTGCCCAAAAAACCTACGACGGTAGGGATACCGCCAACGTGGACATTGACGTGGCGTTCAGCAATCTGGCGCCCATCGGCAACCCCGAAACGCTTACGCTCAACACCGACTACAGGATAGACAGCGCCCGCTTTGACAGCGCGAGCGTTGGCAGCAGCCGAAAGGTTACAGCCTACGTTTCGCTGATTGCCGGCGGGGAAAATGCGAAAAACTACGCATTTGGCGGCTCATCTCCTGCAAGCTCATCGGTTACAAAGACGGGGGTAAGCATCATCCCAAAGGAAATCGCCCTCGACGCTACAAGCTCCACCGTTGCCCAAAAGATATACGACGGCACGGATACCGCCAACGTGGAAATTAGCGTAGCCTTCACCGCTCTGGTAACCGGCGACGCGCTTACGCTCGGCGACGACTACACGGTAGACAGCGCCCGCTTCGACAGCAAGGACGTAGGCAGCCGCACGGCAACGGTATACGTTTCGCTGGTTGCCGGCGGCAGCAAGGCGAAAAACTACCTGTTCGGCAGCTCATCTTCTACAAGCAACGCCCCTTCTACAAGCGGACGTTTTCAATGGTTAATGGTTAACGGTTAATGGTTAATGGCGCGAAGCGCTGTATTGTCTGAACTTTGATTTTTGAGATTTTACAGATTTTTATGATTGATGCCGCGAAGCGCTGTAGAGACGTGGCATGCCACGTCTCTACAAAGGCCGCAAAGGTCGCATGGATCGCAAAGGGTTTTACCATATACTGGTATCGCAGGTCGCCCCTTCCGGGATCAGCGCGATGCGTTGTAGAGACGCACGGCGTGCGTCTCACCGCGCATTGCGCATCAATGCCGCCATTTTCGTTGCCGAGACGCACGCCGTGCGTCTCTACAGCGCATTGCGCCCATTTCGTCGCGGTTTTGTCGCAGGGCGCATAGCAAGCCCCTACGCGCCCATTTCGTCGCCATTTCGTCGCGGTTTTGTCGCAGGGCGCATAGCAATCGCCCATTTCGTCGCCATTTCGTCGCGGTTTTGTCGTAGGGCGACCGCAATCACCTCTACGCGCCTCGCGCCATTAACCATTAACCGTTAACCATTAACCATTAAAAAACGCCCCTACGCGCCCATTTCGTCGCCATTTCGTCGCGGTTTTGTCGCAGGGCGACCGCAATCACCTCTACGCGCCTCGCGCCATTAACCATTAACCATGCGGTTTTGTCGCAGGGCGACCGCAATCACCTCTACGCGCCTCGCGCCATTAACCATTAACCATTAAAAAGCGCCTCGCGCCATTAACCATTAACCATTAAAAAGCGCCTCGCGCCATTAACCATTAACCATTAACCGTTAACCATTAAAAAGCGCCTCGCGCCATTAACCATTAACCATTAACCATTAAAAAGCGCCTCGCGCCATTAACCATTAACCATTAACCATTAAAAAGCGCCTCGCGCCATTAACCATTAACCATTAACCGTTAACCATTAAAAAGCGCCTCGCGCCATTAACCATTAACCGTTAACCATTAACCATTAAAAAGCGCCTCGCGCCATTAACCATTAACCGTTAACCGTTAACCATTAAAAAGCGCCTCGCGCCATTAACCATTAACCGTTAACCATTAACCATTAAAAAGCGCCTCGCGCCATTAACCATTAACCGTTAACCATTAACCATTAAAAAGCGCCATTAACCATTAACCGTTAACCATTAACCATTAAAATAGGTATTTTATTGCAGCTCACAATCCGTGTCGTCGGAGGATTTGGTCGCTGTGGCGCACCGATTTTTTGAGCCACGTGAGGAGGAGCTCCTCCTTTTCGTCGTCGTCCAGCTGCCAGGCAGCGCCTTGCCTTCTGAGCATTTGCGCCAGCTGCCGCAGCGCGATGGCGGCGCACACCGACAGGTTGAGGCTTTCGACAAAGCCGTACATGGGCACCGTTACAAGCTCGTCGGCGGCGCTCATGGCCGCGTCGGAGAGGCCGGTGTATTCGGCGCCGAACATCAGCGCCACCCTACCTGTTTTCAGGTCGAGCTCGTCGATTGGCCTGGCGTCTTTTCGGGGCGTAGTGGCCACCAGCCGGTAGCCGCTTTGGCGCAGGTGCGCCGCCGCCGCCGGCAGGGGCTGCTCGTGCTGCCTGCCGTACCGGTGCAGGGTGAGCCACTTGTCGCTGCCCATGGCAACGTCGCGGTACAGCCTGAAGGGGTTGCGCTGCTCCACGATGTGCACGTCCTGCACGCCGAAGGCGTCGCACGAGCGCAGGGCGGCGCTTGCGTTTTGCGGCTGAAAAATATCCTCAAGGCAGATGGTGAGGTAGCGCGTTCGCCCGGCCAGCACGCGTTGCAGCTGCTCTACGCGGGCTTCGGTGGAGCACGCTGCAAGGATGGATATGGCTTGGCGGCGCTGGTGCACGGTGTGGAGAAATAAGGGGAGAAACAGGTGGAGAAATAAAAAGGGGAAATCTTGCGACCCCCCCCTTGTTTTGGCAAACAGGTTGCAAACCTTGCTTTCTTAGAAAGCAAGATTTCCGCCGGCTTTGAACTTGGCAACTTTCTTGGCCTTAATTTTGATCGGCTCGCCCGTGCGAGGGTTCCGTCCGGTGCGGGCGCTGCGCTGCGAAACGCTGAAAGTTCCAAAGCCAACAAGAGCAATCTTGTCACCTTTTTTGAGAGATTTTGCAACAACCTCGGTGAAAGCGTCCAATGCGCGCTTGGCATCGGCTTTTGTCAATCCTGCTTTGCCTGCAATAGCATCAACTAACTGAGCTTTGTTCATAATATTTGTTTTTAGAAATTTAAAAAAATGTGATTAAAAAAACGTGCGTATGAAAACGCTCACAAAAATACGTGTGTTCGCCTGATTTTCCAAATTTTTTCGGCTTTTTTTTCGAGTATTTTCGTCATTCTGAGATGGTTTCATGCTATTTTGAATGGCAACATCCACGTTTTCAGCGCATTGCCTTAACTGCTTGCAGCAAAGAAAATATCAACAATTTCGCAGATTTTCTGTTGATATTGTTAGTGTTGGCGGCGCTTGGCGGCACCCATTGCTCCGGTTCCGGCCTCGGGGCGATGCGCTACTTCGCTGTCACCCTGCATTTTGCCAGGCTTTTTGGGGGGGGGCTCCGCCGGGGAGGTACCGTTGGCGGCGCTGGTGTTCTTTTTTTCGGCGCGGCCGCAACGCCGCAGCGCCAGGCCAGCGTTGCCGCGCACAGCATTTTTTTTTGCGCGCATCAGAGGTCCATTTCCACCGCGCCGCTCACGTTTGCCTTTATCACGCCGCGCTTGCTGCTGCGCACAAAGCGGAGGATGACGTCGCGCTCAGCGCTTGCGGGCAGCTTTTCTATTTCCTCGCACGCCTGCGTAACGTTGAGCTTGCTTTGGTATACGATGCGGTATATGTCGTGTATTTTTTCCACCTGCTCTGCGGTGTAGCCCCGCCTGCGGAGGCCTATCGTGTTGACGCCGCCGTAGGCCAGCGGATCGTGCCCGGCGAGGACGTAGGGCGGCACGTCCTTTCCGATTTTTGAGCCGCCGGAGATCATGGCGTGCGCGCCGATGTGGACAAACTGGTGCGCCAGCGCGCCGCCGCCTACGATTGCCCAGTCGCCCACCTCCACCTCGCCCGCCAGGCCGACGTACCCCGCCAGGATGGCGTTGCTGCCAATGCGGCAGTCGTGCGCTATGTGCACGTACGACATGACCAGGGTGTTGCTGCCTACCACCGTGCGCAGCTTGCCGCTTGCCGCCGTGCCGCGGTTAACGGTCACGTACTCGCGGATGGTGGTGTTGTCGCCGATTTCGGCGGTAGAAAATTCGCCTTTGAACTTCAAATCCTGCGGCTCGCCGGCAATCACCGCGCCAGGGTATATCCGGCAATTTTTGCCTATGCGCGCGCCGTTCATCAGCACAGCGTTGGCGCCTATCCATGTGCCTTCGCCTACAACCACGTCCTGGTGAATCGTGGCAAAAGGCTCTACGACTACGTTTGCGCCTACCTTGGCGTCGGGGTGAACATTATTCATTATTGTAATTTTGAGTTTTAAAATTTGAGCTATGCTTCGCGCGGCGTATTTTTTGGGGTCGGCCGTTAGCGCCATAATCTCTCATTCAACCTTTGTAAATTGTTTAATTTAGTGATTGTTGACATTTTATAACGGCTGTATTTTTATATACTTCACACGGTCGAAAATTGCGTTTCATTTTTTTAGCGCGCAGCATAAGCCGCTTGCGAAAGTCGAATCATTCATTCATTCAACGTTCGGCATTCGGCGTTTTCCTCACCTGTTTTTCGTCACCTGCGCCAGCAGGTCGCTTTCGGTCACGAGGGCGTCGCCCACAAACGCCTGCGCCAGCATGTGCACCAGCCCGCGGCGGATAGGCTCCACGAGCTTCAGGCTGAGCACGAGCGTGTCGCCGGGGACGACCATTTTTTTGAACTTTACGCCCTCCATCTTCAGGAAGTAGGTGCTGTAGTGCTCCGGGTCGGGCACGTTGCTGAGCGCCAGGATGCCGCCGCACTGCGCCATGGCCTCTACGATGAGCACGCCGGGCATGACCGGCTCGTCGGGGAAGTGCCCCGTAAAGAACGCCTCGTTCATCGTCACGTTTTTCACGCCCACCACCGATTCGGCGTCCATGCTGATGATTTTGTCCACCAGCAGGAAGGGCGGGCGGTGCGGCAGCGTTTTTTTTATCCGGATGATGTCGTACAGCGGCGGGTCGTTGGGGTTGTACCTGGGCGCGACGGGCCTGAGGCTTTGCTTTTTGATGATTTTGCGGAGCTCCCGGGCAAACTCCGTGTTGGCTTGGTGGCCGGGGCGCGTGGCAATAATTTTTCCCTTTATGGGGAGGCCTACCAGCATGAGGTCGCCCGCGAGGTCGAGCAGCTTGTGGCGCGCCGGCTCGTTGGCAAACCGCAGCTCGAGGTTGTTGAGGTAGCCTTCGGGCAGCCGCGCTATGCTGGGCTTGTTGAACAGGTGCGCCACGCGGTCGATGTCGCGCTGCGTAACCTCCTGCTCCACGATTACGATGGCGTTGTCTGCGTCGCCGCCCTTTATGAGGTTGTTTTGGCGCAGAAATTCGAGCTCGTGGAAGAAGACAAACGTGCGGCAGGGCGCGATTTGCTCGGGGATGTCGTCCACCGAGCCGATTTCGGCGTACTGGCACCCCAGCACCCTGGAGCCGAAGTCGATGTGGACGCTGGCGCTGAAGTGGTCGTCGGGGTAGAGCGCGATTTCGGTGTTCTTTTTTTCGTTGCGCAGCACAATTTTTTTCGTCACCTCAAAGTAGGCGCGCTTTTCCGGGAGCTCCTCAACGAGCGCTTTGAGGCTTTGCACGTACTTGAGCGCGCTGCCGTCCATGATGGGCGCTTCGGGCGCGTTGATGCGTATCAGCGCGTTGTCGATGCCCAGCCCAAAGAGCGCCGCCATGACGTGCTCGATGGTGCTCACCTTTACGCCGTCGTGGTCGATGGTGGTGCCCCGCGAGGTGTCGGTAACGTAGTCGGCAATGGCGCTTATCACGGGGGCGCCGGGCAGGTCTGTTCGCTGAAACTTTACCCCGTGGTTGGCGGCGGCCGGGCAAATGGTCATCTCCACCAGCAGGCCGGTGTGCAAGCCTTTTCCGCTAAATGTGATTTCTTTCTTTATGGTTCGTTGATTATTCTGCATATACGGTTAAATTAACATAAAAACAGGCGCAAAGGTAATGGAAAAACTTGTAAGTTGCCAACTATTTTCAGCAATGCGTTAGCCTGCAACCGGTTGTAGCGCCACCGCCTTGAACTCTCCGGCGCCATTTGGGGGGGGGAGGGTGCGCTTGGCGCGCCTACGGCTTACCTTTTTTGATGCCGCTGATTTCCTGCTCCAGCAGGGATACCTTTTTCTGCAAATCCGGCAGGTTTTTGAATACTACGTAGCTCCGGCGGTATGCGCCAATCGGCATGTTGGGGAACCCCATGTGCGTTTCGTTGTCCTTAATGTTGCTGGACACGCCTGCTCGCGCCGTGAGCGCAACGTTGTTGCCGATGTTGAGGTGGCCAATCACGCCGGACTGCCCGCCAAACATGCAGCCTTCGCCTATTTTGGTTGATCCGGCAATGCCCGTCAGCGCGGCCATCACGGTGTTTTTCCCGACCTCCACGTTGTGGGCTATGTGGACGAGGTTGTCCAGCTTTACCCCGCGGTGGATGACGGTGGCGCCCATCGTGGCGCGGTCTATGCAGGTGTTTGCGCCTATCTCCACGTCGTCCTCCAGCACCACGGCGCCTATTTGGGGGATTTTTTTGTAGTTTTTGTTTTCGTCGGGGGCAAAGCCAAATCCGTCGGAGCCAACCACCGCGCCGGCGTGCAGGATGCAGCCGCTCCCCACGCGGCAGCCGGCGTAGATGGTTACGCCGGGGTAGAGGATGCAGTTGTCGCCAACGGTAACGTTGCTGCCGATGTACACGCGCGGAAAAATCTTGACGTTGTTGCCTATCTTGGCGCCTTTGCTGATGTAGGAAAACGCGCCGATGTAGCACTTTTTGCCCACCTTGGCCCGCCACGAAACGCGCGAGGGGTACTCGCGCCCGCTGCGCTGCGCGGCGCTCAGCGTGGCGTAGATGTCCAGCAGCGTGGCTATGCCGCGGTACGCATCGTCGACCCACACAACGGTGCACGGCGCCTGCTGCCGAAGCGTGAAGGATTTGTTGACTATGGCAATGCCGGCGCCGGTCTTGTACAGGTACTCCTCGTACTTGGGGTTGGCCAGAAAGCAAAGCGTGTCCGGCGTTGCCTGCTCTATGCGGGCAAATCCCGACACCCTGGCGTCGGGGTTGCCCTCCACTTCGCCGCTCAAATACGTGGCTATTTCTCGTGCTGATAGCTCCATGATAAAGTTGAATGTTGAAAATTAAAAGTTGAAAAAGCAGGCGCCGCACGGCGGAACCCTGCGATTTGCTTTTTTAGCGCGCTGCTGCCGCCGCCGCTTTTTATGATGTACCCAGGCGGCGCATGTAGCTGTCTGATTTTAGCGCTGCCAAACAAATTTTGGCGTAAGTAGCGGCAGGGCATACCCTGCCCTGCCCTGCCGCTACGCGCCTCTGTGAAGCCTCCGTGCGCCGCTGTGCAACTATTTACGCAGCGGCGCACGGAGGCTTCACAGTGAAACACGGAGAACGGGCTTCGGTGTGCTCCATGGCGCCCATTACGCGCGCAAAGCGTGCTCCCTGCTACTTTCTCAGCTACCTTATCCCGCCCACCCGCGACCCGCCTGCGGATACAGCAGGCCGCGCTCCAGCGTCCGCACGCTCTCCGACCACCGCGCCGGCAGAAACATTCGCTCCTTCAGCGAAATCTCTTCCGTAAACCCCAAGTCCTTATAGTACCCGAGCAGCTCCTCACTCGCCGGACACGTCGCTACGCAGCCAAATCCAAGCCGAAACGCCTGGCGCACCGCAAACCGTACCAGCGCCTTACCCCACCCGCGTCCGCGATACCGCTTGTCCACCGCCACCGCGTACAGATACGGACAGGCCCGAATCAGGCCGCCGGGCTCCAGCAGCCGCGCACCGAACACCAGATACGCCGCGCCGACCACCGCGCCGCGCTCCTCCGCCACTATCGCGCCTGCGGGTGTGTAGTGCTCGCGCAGGTACGCCAAAGCCTCCCCCGCGCCTCCAAACGCCTCCTGCCATATCGCGCCTATCGCCGCAAAGTCGCCGGGCAGCCCCGCCCGTATGCCCTCCGTCTCCATATCCGTCATCTTCGCTTCATTTACGCCTTTACATTCTTAAACCGCGTGAAAACAGGCAGCCCTCCGCTCCAAGCGTAGCGTTCAGCCGGCGGCGCTCAGGATTTCTTTTGGGAAGCAGAGGAAGTGCTTCGTTGTTTCCTGCCGGAATGCCGTAGCGTTGAGCATATCCGACGCCTCGTAAATGTCGCGCAGCTCGCCGCTGCTCTGCAGGAGCTTTATGGGGTCGCCGGTGGGGCTGTACAGGCGGTTGGTGAGGGCGCTTGCCTGCGTAAAGCAGGCCGCCTCGTTGGCGCTTATCCCCAGCAGGCGCGCGGTTTTCTGCTGTAGCGCTGCGATTTGGTCGCGCGCAAACGGCTCGCGCCGTATTTCTACCTTTGGCAGCTTTCGCTCCGTGAGCATGCGGCAAAGCGTGCGGAGCGTCTTGTCGGGGTGGTCGCGCCACGCCTTCACGGCGCAGTCTATATCGCTGTCGGTGAGGCGGACAAAGCTGCTCAGCGCCCGGCTGTTGTCCATGCCGACGGCGCTCAAGTCCTGCGTCAGGAAGAATTGGAGCGCCTCGGTTGCCGCCACCGGTGCGCCCTGCCGCGCCAGGGCTTTTGCGCGGGCAAAGATGTTGACCAGCAGCTGCTCGGCGGCAATCACCGTTTTGTGCAGGTACACCTGCCAGTACATGAGGCTGCGGGCAATCAAAAATTTTTCGATGGAGCGTATCCCCTTTGCCTCCACCACGAGCTCGTCGTTCACCACCTCCATCATCTGGATGATGCGCTCCATGCCGATGGCGCCCTCGGCCACGCCCGAAAAGTAGCTGTCGCGGCACAGGTAGTCGAGCCTGTCCACGTCGAGCTGGCTGGATACCAGCCGGTGCAGAAAGCGCTTGGGGTGGCGGTCGTCAAAGATGGCCATCGTGAGGGATAGCCGTCCGCCCATTTCGCGGTTCAGCTCGCGCATCATGGCGGCCGAGATGTCCTCGTGCGCCACCTTGCCCACGATGCTGAACTCCAGCGCGTGGCTAAACGGCCCGTGCCCTATGTCGTGCAGGAGCATGGCGCACTCGGCCGCCTCCGCCTCGTCGCGGCTCACCTCGTGCCCCTTGTAGCGCAGCACCTCCACCGCCCGCCCCATGAGGTGCATGGCGCCCAGCGCGTGCTGAAAGCGCGTGTGGCACGCCCCCGGGTACACAAGGTGCGTTAGCCCGAGCTGCTTCACGCTGCGCAGCCGCTGAAAGTAGGGGTGCTCAATGATTTCGTACGCCAGCGCGCTGCGAATGCTGATAAACCCGTGAACCGGGTCGTTGACTATTTTGTGCTTTTTCATCTGCAACGAAAGTACAAAGATAGGAAAACTAATGGTTCTCCCAATGGTCTTGCCCCAAAAAAAGGTGGCCGCGCGAGGCCGCCGCCCTGCCGGCGAACTTTTTTTCGGGAATCTCCAAAAACCCCAAAGCAAGGCCTGCGGCGGCGGCAAAAGTACGGGGAATGGTGGCGGCGGCGCATGAAAAATCGACAAGACGGGGCGCTTGCTCGACGAAATGAAGGATAGCTTCGACCGCGCCGCTTCGCTGTGGTTGGCCGGCATGGTTTGAAAATTTGTGGCGGCTTCTTATAACGCCGTAAATGGTCGCGGGGCCCCACCCACCCACACACAGTCGTATCGTTACTGGAAAAAAAATTGTGCGAGGAACAAACAAAAGCACAAAGGAAAGAAAAAAAAAAAATATAAATTG
>JAIROF010000099.1 GCA_031257655.1 Prevotellaceae bacterium
GTACACCGGCTTTGGGGCGCTTAAGTGCGTTCTGCTACCGGCGGAGGTGGAGGCCGACAAAAGGCGCTGGCCAAAGTCGGAGCTGGAGCTGTTCCCGCTCGTGCAGGAGCTGCACCGGGCTATCCGCAGCGGCACCGTTAGCGAGCAGGAATACCAGCAGTATTTGAGCAGCATCAAAAATTCTGTGCTCACGGCGTTTTATACGCCGGAAGCTGCAACAGCGGCTATTGCTGCGGCATTGGCCGAAGCCGGCATACAGGCGCAAAGCATCCTTGACCCCTCGGCGGGCGTTGGGCGGTTTGTGCAGGATTTTAAGGCGGCGTTCCCGCAGGCTGGCATTAGCGCCTACGAAAAGGACCTTATCACCGGAAAAATTTTGCAGCGGCTATACCCGGATGAAAAAATCCACGTCGCCGGGTTTGAAACCATCCCGGAGAGCAGCAGCAACCGCTTCGACGTCGTTACCTCCAACATCCCGTTTGGCGATGTTGCCGTTCCCGACGCAACATTCCACCTGAGCCAAGACCCTGCCCGACGGCTGGCCGCCCGGCATATTCACAGCTACTTTTTTCTGAAAAGCGTAGATGCCCTGCGCGATGGCGGCATGCTGGCGTTCATCACCTCGCAGGGCGTAACCGATGCGTCGGCCAACAGGCCCATCCGCGAATGGCTGATGGGCAAGGCCAACCTTGTCGCCGCCATCCGGCTGCCCAACAACCTGTTTACGGAAAACGCCGGGACGGAGGTGGGCAGCGACTTAATTGTGCTGCAAAAAAACGCCGGCAAAGCGGCGCTTTCGGAGGACGAAAAAAACTTTGTAGCCCTCACGCAAACCAAAGCAGGCCTTGCTATAAACAAATACATTTACGACAAGGCAAACCTCATTTTTACGGAAGCCAAGACCGGCACGGACATGTACGGCAAGCCTGCGGTAATCCTCACCCACAGCGGCGGCGTTTCCGGCATTGCCGACGATTTGCATAAAAGCCTTGCCCGCGACTTTTCCAAAAATCTCAACCTCGACCTGTACCGGCAGCGTGCGCTCGCTCCGAAGGTTATTGTAGCTACGCCGGAGCAACCGCCGCAGCAACCGCAATCGCAGCAGCAGCAGCAGCAGCAGCAGCAGCAGCAGCAGCAGCCGGCCAAGTCGTCCGAGCCGCTATTGACGCTTTACGACCTGTTTGGGTTTTCGCCGCAGGAGCGCTCGCGAGCCAGCGCACGGGCGAGCCGCAAAAAGGCGAAGCCGACGGCTGCGCAGCAGCAGCGGTTTAATCCGGTAGCGCTGCCGGCGGCAGCGCCGCTTAAGCCGCCGCCGCCGCCTGTACAACCGCAAATATACACCGGTAATGTAGCGCACCTCAAGCCCGGATCGCTCGTCAAGAGCGAGCAGGGCGAAATCGGCGTTTTAGGCGTAGATGAGGATAGCCGCCTCATTGTTATACCGCTTTTGGAAAACCCTGATAAAAACAGCGCTAAAATGGCGCTGTACGTTGGCCTGCGCGACGCCTACTACGCGCTGTACGATGCGGAGCAGCAGGCGCAAGCCGAAGATAGGAGCGGGCGTGAGCGCCTTAACCTCCTTTACGACAAATTTACCGGGCGCTACGGCGCGCTTAGCGATAAGGCAAACCGCGAAATCATTAGCATGGACGCTAACCGGATGGACATCCTTGCCATCGAGCGGCTGGAAGGCAAGCGCTACGTAAAGAGCGATATCTTCCACAAGCCGGTTGCGTTTTCGCAGCGCACCGCCATCGCAACGCCCGAAGATGCCCTGCTGGCATCGCTCGACCGGTACGGCGAAGTCCGGCTTGGCGCTATCGCCAAAGCGCTGAGCGCCGCCGAAGATGAGGCTGCCCGGCTGCTGGAGGGTAAGATATTCTACAACCCTCTCGCCAAAACAAAGTACGAAACCGCCGAAAAGTTTCTCTCCGGCAACATCGTTGAAAAGCTGGAGGCGATCACGCGCTACGCCGGCAAAAAAGCCGGCGGGCACGAGCAAGAAGCTGAAAAATCCATTGCCGCCCTACAAAGCGTTACGCCCAAGAAAATTCCCTTTGAGCTGCTGGACTTCAACTTTGGCGAGCGGTGGCTGCCGGAGCGCATTTACTCGGATTTTGCAACGCACCTGTTCAAAACCGAAACAAGCATACGCTACTACGCCACCGCAGATGAGTTCACGGTGGAAGCGCGCGGGTATTCGCCGGAAATCTACAACAAGTATAGCGTTTCCACCTCCTCCCGGCGCTACAACGGCATGGCGCTTATGCAGCACGCGCTGCACAACACTACGCCCAACGTCACCAAGACCATCACCGTAAACGGCGAGGAGCGGAAAGTGCGCGATACGCAGGCCATACAGCGCATCGGCGTAAAAGTTGATGAAATCCGCGCCGAATTTACGGCGTGGCTGAGCCGGCAGCCGCAAGCGCTAAAGAACGAAATCGCCGATTTATACAACCGCAAGTTCAACAGCTTCGTAAAGGCAAGCTACAGCGGCGCTCATCAAACCATGCCCGGCTTATCGTTCGATAAGTTCAAATACGCATCGCTTTACGGCAGCCAAAAGAACGCCATCTGGATGCTCAAGCAGAACGGCGGCGGCATCATAGACCATGAGGTGGGCGGCGGAAAAACCATGGTAATGTGCTGCGCCGCCCACGAGATGAAGCGGCTCGGGCTGGCCAACCGCCCCATGATCATCGGGCTTAAGGCCAACATCCAAGCCATTGCGGAGACCTACCGCGACGCCTACCCGGAGGCAAAAATCCTTTACCCCGGCAAAGACGATTTCGCTGAGGGTAAGCGGGAGCTGTTCATTCACAAAATCAAAAACAACGACTGGGATTGCGTCATCCTGACGCACGAGCAGTTCTCAGTTATTCCGCAGTCGCTGTCCGTGCAGAAAAACATCCTAACCGAAGAGCTTAAAGCTGCCGATGAAAGTTTGGCCGTAGGCGCCGGTGAGAGAGGCGTAAACAAATCCCAGCTGCGCGGGGTGGAGCGCCGAAAGGCATCCATCGAAGCCCGCCTCGCCGTGGTTAACCAAAAAATCCGCAGCAAAAAGGATAGCGTTCCGGACTTTAAGGAGCTGGGCATCGACCATATTTTTGTTGACGAAAGCCACCAGTTCAAAAACCTCACCTTTACCACCCGCCACGACCGCGTTGCCGGGCTGGGCAACTCCGAGGGCAGCGGCCGGGCGCTGAACCTGCTGTACGCCATCCGCACCATCCAGCAGCGCTCCGGAAAAGACCTCGGCGCAACCTTCCTCTCCGGAACGACCATCAGCAACTCCCTCACCGAGCTGTACCTGATATTTAAGTACCTGCGCCCAAAAGCGCTGGCGGCGCAGAGCATTCACTCCTTCGATGCCTGGGCGGCGGTTTTTGCGAAAAAAACTACCGACTACGAGTTTTCGGTAACCAACCAAATCATCCAAAAAGACCGCTTCCGAAACTTCATTAAAGTGCCGGAGCTGGCGGCTTTCTATAGCGAAATCACCGACTTTAAAACTGCCGCAGACATTGGGATTGAGCGCCCCGAAAAAAACGAAATCCTGTACAATATTCCCCCTACGCCGGAGCAGGAGGAGTTCACGCAAAGGCTCATTGGCTTTGCCAAATCCGGCGACGCAACCCTGCTGGGCAGGCCCCCGCTCTCGGAGCGCGAAGAAACCGCCAAAATGCTCATCGCTACCAATTATGCCAAAAAAATGTCGCTCGACATGCGGCTGGTAAACCCCGCCGCCTACAGCGACCACATCGACAACAAGCTGTCGCACTGCGCCAATAAAATAGCTGAATACTATAAAAAATTTGATGCGCAAAAGGGCACCCAGTTCGTTTTCTCCGACTTGGGCACCTACAAAACGGGCGAATGGAACGCCTACAGCGAGCTAAAGCAAAAGCTGGCCGCCAAAGGCATTCCGGAGGAGGAGATACGATTCGTCCACGAGGCAACAACGGACAAGAAGCGCGATGAGCTGTTTGAGGCAATGAACGCGGGAAAAGTCCGCGTGCTCATCGGCTCCACGCAGAAGCTGGGCACGGGCGTGAACGCGCAGGAGCGCGCCGTTGCCGTTCATCACCTCGACATCCCCTGGCGTCCCTCCGACCTCGAGCAGCGCAACGGGCGCGCCGTGCGCACCGGAAACAAGGTCGCCAAGGAGTTTAACAACAACAAGGTGGACGTGTACATCTACGCCACCGAGCGCACGCTCGATGCCTACAAGTTCAGCTTGTTGCAGCACAAGCAAACATTTATTTCGCAAATTAAGAGCAACAAGCTGGGCGCGCGCAGCATCGACGAGGGCAGCATGGACGAGGCCGCCGGCATGAACTTCGCCGAATATGTTGCCGTGCTCTCCGGCGATACAAATCTGCTGGAGAAAGTTAAGCTGGAGAAGAAAATAGCCACGCTGGAGAGCGAGCGCACCAGCTTCTACAGCGAGCGCTACGCAACCGGTAAACAAATCGAAAAAATAACCGAAAAAACGGAGGCGAATACAGCTACCATTAACCGGCTGAAAAGCGATTTAAGCGCATTCCAAAGCTGCCAGGCGGCGGCGTCAGGCATCCCGAAAATTACCGGATTTGCCGGGAGGAGCGTTGAAGAGGTGAGCCGAAAGCTGCACGAAATCGGGGCAACCGCCCGAACAAGCGGCAGCTACCAGCCCATCGGAGCGCTCTACGGTACCTTTTCCTTGCTTGTAAAAACGGAGGCTTCCGAAAAGGAGGGGGCTTTAGGCTTTTTCCAAAACCGATTTTTCGTAGAGCACCCCAACACCGGCATCAAGTACTCCTACAACAACGGCGTACTAGCGCAAGACCCGGAGCGGGCTTGCGCCAACTTTGCCAACGCGCTTAGCCGCATCCCGGAAATCATTGAAGGATACGAGCAAAAAAACAGCGAGCTGGCGAAGCCGCTACCGGTTTTGCAGGAAATGCTCAGCAAAGAATGGCCAAAAGAGGCGGCGCTCTCGGCGCTAAAGGTGGCGCACTCAACGCTGGAGGCCGCCATCAGCAAAAAGCTGGCAAGCGTGGACATGAGCGGTAACAACGAAAGCAGCGAGAAGCTGAAAGCGGCCACCGCCACCGGCAACACCAACAAAAGCGTGGGCATACCTCATAGCAATGAACGCAGCTATACCAGCGATAGGGTGGCACAAAGCATTCAAAATCAAAAGCCAGCCAGCAAAAAAATACAGGCGAATGCGCCTGGTAAGCAAACCGCCTCATATATCAGGATACCTTCGAAAATTGGCGGAGTAGCGCTGACCGCAGAGCAGCATGAGGCCCTCATGTGCGGGAAAGCTATCCGCATGACAGGCCTGACCAGCCGCGATGGAGCGACGAAATACGAATCAGAAATCCACTGGGATTTCCAAAAAAGTCAGATGGTATTTAGCAACGCCAAGCTAATGCCGGCAGCGCCAACGGAAGACATCGCAAAAATAGCAGAAAAAAAATCAGCGCCAAGAAGAGCTGTAAACAGGGGATTAAGAATGTAAAATAGCATATATGCGATTATTTATGCTAAAATAACATTTCATCAAGTTGCTTATGTTCACTATGTTATGTTTGCATGCTTAGTATTTATGCTACTTTTATGCTGAATACCGTTTGCAGATACGCTAATAAAATACTACATTTGCGCTGTTTTATAGCGATATTTTAATTTTTGAGCATATAGCCTATATGCGTATCAACATGACAACATGAGAGTAAAAGAGGTAATAAAAGAACGGGGGCTGACCGTGCAAGAAGTAGCTCGGAGAATTGGCATCAAAGCGCCCACGCTAAGCCGTGCTATCAACGGCAACCCGACCGTTGAAACATTACAAAAAATAGCCAATGCACTTGATATAAGCGTTTCTGAATTAATAGAAAAGCCGAAGTATTTAGCCAATGTACAGACATGCCCTTACTGTGGTGGTGAGCTATACGCTAGAGTAAGCGTAACCAAAAATTTGACAAGAATTTCAGCATCAAAAAATCCTAAACAAAAGTAGCTATGGCAAAGAAAAAATACACCACCGTAGCCGAAGTCGCACAGGCGATAGGGCTAAACTACTATGCGTTGAGCCTGCTGGAGTACTTAGAGCAGTACCACCCGGACTTAGCGCTGGACTATGACTTCATCGTGCAGCGTGCCGACATAGCAGCGCAGCACGCGGCAGACTACGTCAAAGAGCATGGTAGCACCGACGCGCTAACGCAGCGCGAGGCGAACAACAGCGCCTACGAAATCCTCACCTCCGGGTTAGAATTCTCGGAGCATAGCATAATATTCCATATCGTAGATAATTATTACTACGAAAAAGGAGATACGCACAAATCTGAGGAGGTGCGGTCGATAGCCATAGAGCTGCGCCCGCGCCTCAAGAGCATATTCGCCAAGTACCCCACCGACGATCCGGAGTTCACAGCCAGCTGTGAGTACGACCGGATGGTCGAAAAATTGACAAAAAAAATAGAAAGGCTGCTGCAAAAGCGGGATGAGTTGCCGTTTTAACATGCCGACAAGAGATGGCTACAGCACAAGCAACGCAACAAGAAAAAAGCCCGCATGTAATGCGGGCTTTTTTCTTGTTGCAAAAACACCAAAACGTGGTACCATGCTTAATTTTTTCTTATCAAGAAAAGACAACCAAAAAAAATTCCCTCCCAATGCCGGAAGATGATACCTGAACAAGTGTGCAAATTGTGTGCAAATCACATGCGAAATTACTCCAAATTTGGGCGCAAAAAAAGCGGGATGCTTTTTCTACATCCCGCTGCTGCGCCGGCTTTCCGCCTGTGTGGGCCCAGCAGGACTTGAACCTGCGACCCCCTGATTATGAGTCAGGTGCTGCTAACCAGCTGAGCTATGGGCCCCTCTTAAATGTGTGTCTTACCTTTTTCCTTGCCTTCGACCGAAAAAAGAGGGTGCAAATATATAGCTTTATATTTGAATTGCAAAATTTTTTTTTGGAGGTTCCCATAGTAATCGCTCAAATCAAAAAAATCCGAGTTCAGGCAGCTTACTGCCCGGCAAGCCTCCCCCCCCCGGGCGCTACAAATTTTACCCCTGCGCTTGTAAATATGAGAAATTTCATGTATGTTTGAGTTTTGGCAATTGAGAGTTGCCGCCCAATCTAAACCAAATTTGTAGCGATAATGATAAAAAAAATCAGCATTCGTTTTTGCGTTAGCCGGCTGAGGGCAAAATGTTTTGCCCTTTTGCTGTGTATGCTTGCCGGCGTTGCGCTGTCGGCAGAGGACATTCAAAAACCCGTCAGGTGGAGCGTGAGCGCCCGCAGGATATCGTCTGGCGAGGCCGAGCTGCTCTTTTCGGCTGCTATTGAGAAATCGTGGGTCGTTTACTCCGTGAGCGTACCCGAAGATGGCCCCCTGCCCATTGCCGTAACGCTCGCCGAAAGCGACAGCTACCGTCCGGCAGGAGCGCTCGCCGAGCTGAGCGCGCCAAAGGAAAAGCACGACGAAATGTTTGACATGAAGGTCAAGTACTTTTCGGGCACGGCGAAGCTCTCACAGCGCGTTGCGCTGAGCGGCGCGGCGGCGAATCCCGTAGCCGTGTCGGGAACCATTGAGTACCAGTGCTGCAACGATATGCAGTGCGTGCTGCTCGACGATGATTTTTCCGTGCAGGTGCCGGCAATGCCGGCAATGCCGGCGGCGGCGGCAACAGCGGCAAAGCCTTCCGTACAGGCGCCGGGGACGCAGGCCGGACAAGAAGCCGGACAGGCGCCCGAGCAAGCCTCGGCGCAGGCCTCCGGTCAGCAGCCCGAGCCGGTTGCGGCTGCTGCTGCTGCCCCGCCCGGTCAGGCCGGCGGCGGCGGCGATCAGGAATCGCTGCTCCGCTTCTTTTTGCTGGCCCTGCTTGCGGGGTTTGCAGGCGTGCTCACGCCGTGCGTCTTCCCCATGCTCCCCATGACCATTTCGTTTTTCATGCGCGGCAACAGCCGCAGCAAGGGCGCGCGAAAAGCCGCCGTGTTTGGCGCCTCCATTATCCTGATATACGTTGCCATAGGCGCCATTGTTGCCGTTACCAAAACGGCCGACATGGCGAACGTCATCAGCGCGCACTGGCTGTCCAACCTCATTTTCTTTGCCCTGTTCATCCTTTTTGCGGCGTCGTTTTTTGGGGCGGTAGACATCTCTTTGCCCTCCAAGCTCTCCAACAGCATCGACAGGCAGGCAGACAAGGGCGGATACTTCTCCACGTTTTTTGTTGCGCTTGCGCTCACCGTCATCTCCTTTTCGTGCACGGGGCCGTTTGTGGGCGCGCTGCTGGTGTCGGCGGCAACGGGCGCAACGCTCAAGCCCATCATCGGGATGCTGGGCTTTGGGGTGGCCTTTGCGCTCCCCTTTACCCTCCTCGCCCTCTTCCCCTCGGCGCTAAAGAAGCTCCCCAAGTCCGGCGGCTGGTTGAACACCATAAAGGTTACGTTTGCGTTCATCCTTGCGCTGTTTAGCGTAAAATTTTTGTCCCTTGCCGACCAGGCGCTGGGCTTCCACCTCATTTCGCGCGAAGTCTTCATCTGCCTTTGGGTAACGCTGCTTACGCTGCAGGGGCTGTACTTTTTGGGCAAGCTGCGCTTTGCGCACGACGACGAAACGCCCCGCGTGAGCGTGCCGCGCTTTGCGCTTGCCGTAGCCGCGCTTTGCCTTGCGCTGTACCTCTTTACGGGCTTGCTCGGCAATCCCCTCCGCTCGTTTTCGGGCTTCTTTCCGGCGCAAAGCGTAGCGGCAGCGCCGCAGGCAATAGGGGAAACCCCTGCGCCGGCAGGCAAATCGCCCGCCCTGTGCAGCCTAACGCCAAAGTACAGCAACCTCAACCTGCATGGCCCCGCAAACCTCCCCGCCTTTTTTGACGTGGAGGAGGCGCTCGCCTGCGCAAGGGAGCAGGGAAAGCGCCTGCTGATAGACTTTAAGGGGCACTTCTGCACAAACTGCAAAAAAATGGAGGGCGAAGTTTTTGCAAACAGCCGGGTGCAGGCCCTGCTTAAGGAAAAATTTGTCATTGCAGCCCTCTACACCGACGACAAAACGCCGCTCGCCGAAAGCGAATGCTACACCTCCCCGTTCGACGGAAAGCTGAAAAAAACCATAGGCCAAAAAAACCGCGACTACCAGATAACCGCCTACAAGGTAAATTCGCAGCCCTACTTTGTAATACTCGACGCCAACGGCGTGCTGCAAGGAACGCCGGTAGGCTACGTTTCGAGCCCGGAAAAGTTTATGGAGTTTTTGGAGGGAAATCCTTGATTTTTGGGTTTTTAGAGATTCCATTTAGCAAACTCCGCTTTTGCCTTAGCTCAAAGCGTTGATGTTGAGGTATTTAGAGATCCGCTTCTGTTAAAAAAACAAAAACCAACCCCAACCTGTGGAAGAGCATCGCGCGAATTTTATATATTTGCGCTCAAATTATAATTTGTCAAAAATAAAATAGCAATGATTATGAAAATGAAGAAATTTTTTGCCCTGATGCTTATGGCAGCAGCTGCAAGCACCGTAATGGTTGCCTGCGATGGTGATGATGATAAAGACAAACCGGACACCTCCATTGTTGGAGATTATCAGGGTGGGAATACCGGATTAAAGGCCACCTATTTGGGTCAAACTTTCCCTATTCCCGGCGTTGGCTGGAGCATAAAAGCCCTTGCCAACGATACCATTCTCGTCACTACCGACACCATATCGATATCGATGCTTAACGTAGCCTTCAGCATTAAGGCATACGGCAAGCAGGAAGCGGCAGACAGCGTATTGTATGGCGCTATTGCTCCGGTGCAAAACTTAACAACAGATTTTGGGAGTGTTACCCTTGATAGCGGCACGGTGAGCTATCGCTATGCTAACAAGACAAGTTTCGTTAGCGCAGCAGGGTCACTATATACAGTGACAGATACGACGACTACTCCGCCGACGTATGGGTCGCTACCATTTGCCGTAACGCTTACGGGCGCCAAAAAGTAGCGATGCTATGCCCGCACAGCTTTGCGCAAAATAGCCATGTAGATGGCGCAGATAGTACAGATTTACGCAGATTTTAAGCGGTGTAAATCATAAAAATCTGCGCCATCCGCGTGCTATTTCCGTACAAAACCATGCCGAGCGCAGCATGCGCTCTACATTCTGCATCATACATCATCTTGCATCATCTTGCATTCTTATCATACATTCAACCTAACATTATGACGAACAAAATCAAGTGCACCTTATTGTCGTTACCGGCAGCATGTTTGCTGTTGGGGTGCGATTATTTGTTGGGCGCCGGTGGCGGCGTGCCGCACCGTGTAGCGTATCACTTCGACGAGCCGGCGAAGATATGGGAGGAAACCTTTCCCCTGGGCAACGGGCGTATAGGGTTGATGCCCGATGGCGGGATAAATGAGGAGCGCTACGTGCTCAACGAAATTTCGATGTGGTCAGGCAGCAAGCAGAACACCGATAACCCTAACGCGCTGAAGTCGCTACCCAAAATTCGCGAGCTGCTGTTCGGCGGCCGCAACGACGAAGCCCAGCAGCTTATGTACGAAACCTTTGTTTGCGGCGGCGAAGGCAGCCGGGAGGGATACCGCCGGCCCTACGGCAGCTACCAGCTGCTGGGCAACCTGACGCTGAGCTACCTCTACGAAAACGGGCAGGACGCCGCAGCCACGGGCTACCGGCGCGAGCTGAGCCTCGAAAACGCCATTGCCACCGTTTCGTTCAAAAAGGGCGGCCATGTGTACACGCGGGAAGCCTTCACCTCGTTTTCGTCGGACGTGGCGCTTATCCGCTTGACCGCAAGCGGCAACAAAGCGCTCAGCTTCCGTGTTGGCCTCAGCCGCCCCGAGCGCTATGCGGTGGCGCACGACCGCGGCGACCTGCGGCTGTACGGCCGCCTGTACGAAGGCGACGCCTATAGCCCTGCAGCCCGCAGCGGCAAAGACAAGCCCAGCGCCGCCGAAAAGGAGGGCAAGGGCGTGCGCTACGGCGCCCGGCTGCGCGTGCTGCTGCCCGATGGCGGGCTGCTTTCCGTTGTGGGCGACACGGCGCTGGCGGTCGAAAAGGCTTCCGAAGCAATCATCGTGGTAGGCATGGCAACCGACTACTTCGGGAAAGACCTCGACCGGCATGTCGATTCGCTCGTTGCCGCCGCTGCCGCAAAAGATTACGACGCGCTCAAAGAGGAGCATGTAGAAGCCTACCGCCGCCTGTACGACCGCGTGCACGTCGATTTCGGGCACGTGCCCGAAAAAGAGCGGCTGCCGATAAACAAGCGGCTCCACCTGTTCCACAGCGACAAGAACGACCCTTCGCTGCAAGCGCTCTACTTTCAGCTCGGACGCTACCTCCTGATTTCGTCTACGCGCCCCGGCCTGCTTCCGCCCAACCTGCAGGGGCTGTGGTGCAACACCATCAACACCCCCTGGAACGGCGACTACCACCTCAACATCAACGCCCAGATGAACCTTTGGCCTGCGGAGCCGTGCAACCTGTCGGAGCTGCATCTTCCGCTCATTGAGTGGACAAAGCAGCAGGTGCCCAGCGGACAGCGAACGGCAAAGGTCTTTTACAACGCCCGCGGATGGGTTACCCACATACTTGGCAACGTCTGGGAGTTTACTGCGCCGGGAGAGCATCCCTCGTGGGGCTCTACCAATACGTCGGCGGCATGGATGTGCGCACATCTCTACCAGCATTATCTGTACACAAAAGATACGGCATACCTGGCAAGCGTATACCCGGTCATGAAAGAGGCGGCGTTGTTTTTTGTAGATATGCTGGTCGAAGACCCGCGTACCCGTTATCTCGTAACGGCGCCAACCACTTCGCCCGAAAACGTATACGTCCTGCCTAACGGACGAAAGGCCAGCGTTTGCGCCGGCTCAACAATGGACAACCAGATTTTGCGCGAATTGTTCGGAAACATCATCGAAGCGGCAGCCATACTCGGCGTAGATGAAGATTTTGCCGCCATAGTGGCCGAAAAGCGCGCCCGCCTAACGCCTACTACCATCGGAAAAGACGGGCGCATCATGGAGTGGCTGGAGCCTTTTGGCGAGGCAGACCTGCATCATCGCCACGTATCCCACCTCTACGGGCTGCATCCCGCAGGCGAAATATCGGTAGAAAAGACGCCCGCCCTTGCCCAGGCCGCCCGCAAGACGCTCGAAGCCCGAGGCGATGAAAGTACCGGCTGGTCGATGGCCTGGAAAATAAACTTCTGGGCGCGCCTGCACGACGGAGAGCATGCGTGGAAGCTGCTCACCGACCTGCTGAAGCCCAGCATACAGGAGGACGTGAGCTACGCGCATGGCGGAGGAACATACCCCAACCTGTTCTGCGCACACCCGCCGTTTCAGATAGACGGGAATTTTGGGGGCTGCGCGGGAATCGCCGAAATGCTGATACAAAGCCACAGCGGCTGCGTGGAGTTCCTGCCCGCGCTGCCTGCCGCATGGAAAACAGGCTCCTTTGACGGAATGCGCGTACAGGGCGGCGCCGAAGTCGCCGCCGCCTGGACGGACGGCAAGCTGAAACGCATGACGCTCAAGGCTGTGAAAGGCGGAGCTTTCCGCATCAAAATGCCGGCGCATGAGGCAATGCCAAAGGTGAAGATAAACGGCAAACCGGCATCCTGCCCCGTGGAGGCCGGCATCCTGGAAGCTTCGCTGAATGCAGGGGATGAAATGGTGCTGGCTATCTAACAGGCTTTGCACAGCGCGCCTTGCCGCAGGAGGATGCGCTGACCTTCACAACGCTTTATGCTGCGATTGGCATGGCTGTGTACGAAAATATAAAAACGGATGCTTCGCAGCGGATATATCCACAGATTGCACAGATAAGAATTTCGGCTAATTCTTTTTTTGAGGCGCTATGAAAAATTTGTATAGCATTGGATGAGATTAACTTCGGGGAACCTCTAAAAACTAAAAACTAAAAACTAAAAACTAAAAACTAAAAACTAAGAACTAAGAATTGTGATTAACGTTAATCACAGGCGAGGATTAATGTTGCGTTACACCTCAACGCAACGTTGCGTTACGCCTCAACGCAACTACAGGGGTTATACTGAGTGCAGTTGAAAACGGCATCTCTTAACTCTTAACTCTTAGTTCTTAAATTGTAATATCTTTTAGAAGATAAACCGAAGTCCTAATTGCATTGACCAGGTGCTTGCATAATCCAGGACATTCTTGTATGTGTCCGTATAGTAGCTTGCGATGCTATTGGTAGGAAGCGTGAATGTAGGTCTGTTACCGGCATCGACGCCCATGTATTGCAGCAGGGGAATATTATCGTACGATCCGGTAATTTGCGCCCTGCGCACACCCCACGAAGAATTAATCAGGTTGCCCAGATTCAAGATGTCCAATGTCAGTTGGATTTTTGACTTGCGGGCACTAATTACAACGAAATCCTGCACTACTTTGAGATTGAACTGGTGTACCCAGGGCATCACGGCGCCGAAACGTTGGGCATATTCTCCTTTGTGGCTACTCAGGTAGTCGTCTTGCTCCAGAAATTTAAAGAAAGCTTCTTTTTGCGCTTCGGCTGTTAATGGAATAATGTCTTCTCTCCCATCATTTGTTTTTGTTTTGGTTACAAAGATAATGTCATTTTCATCTTTGGGGATATACATCAAGTCGGTTGAGTTGCCATCTCCGTTCATGTCGTTGGTGTAAATATAATTCAGGCGGCCTTGCGGAGCGCCTTCATAGAACAGCGATACGGTGGTAGATAAAAGTGATTTGACATAATCGAACCGATACGATAACGAAGTAATAA
>JAIROF010000186.1 GCA_031257655.1 Prevotellaceae bacterium
ACACTACTGTCGTAAAATAATGTCGGGAGTACAATAATGTTGAAGCATTACATCTTATAATCAGATTATTACATTATTTAATGCCCAAAAATCGCGACAGTCCAATCTGTGCCAAGTCAGGAGTTCTGGAATTGAGAATTGAGAATTGAGAATTGAGAATTGAAAGTTAATTGAAAGTTGAAAATTGAAAATTGAAAGTTTGGCGTAAGCCCTCTGTGCTCCTCTGTGAAACCTCTGTGTTTCTCTTTGTTAGCATTGCACAGAGGTGCACGGAAGTGCACAGAGGTGCACAGAGGAGCACGGAGAGTTGAACTTTCAACTTTCATCTTTCAACTTTCAATTCTCAATTCTCAATTTCCTATATTGCGTCCAGAAATTTTATCAGGGCGTCGCGGTCTTCCTTAGAGAGGTTTCGGAATTTCTCCTTGCTCAGCTTAGCCTCACCGCCGTGCCAGAGTATCGCTTCTACGGAGTTTCGGGCGCGGAGGTCGTGCAGCTTATCGGAGTGCCCCGACACCATTTTCATCAGGCCGCGCCCCCAGAGCGGCGTGGTTCGGCACACGCGGGCGCGCCCGGGCTCGTGCATGTCGAGGTCGTGGCGCAGCAGGTCGGTGTAGGGGTATATCGTTTGGTTGGAGATGGCCGGCAGCGGCTTGTAGCCGTCGCGCGTTTTCCACTGCGGGCGGTGGCAGGCGGCGCAGCCCAGCGAATCGCGAAAGAGCGTTCGCCCGCGCTGCACCTCGTCGTCGTCCAAATTGCGGGCGGCGGGAACGGCAAGCCCCCGGTGCCACACCATGAACGCCTCGTAGTCCTCCATCGACATCTCCGGCTTTTGCCTGCTCGACATCAGCGAATCAACAATCTGCTCCGGGGTCAGCCCGCCGTAGAGCTGCTGCACGTCGGGGTCGCGCGACATTTTTTCGGCGTACTTTCGGGTAATGTAAAGCGAAGTGCGGTCGGCTCGGTTTACGTTGGTAATGTTCCACAGCGCGTTGGCGCCGGGGCCGTTGTCCAGCGTTCCGCGCGTGCAGAGGTAGGTAAAGCGGCCCGGGTGCTTGCCCGGGTAGTACTTGTTGCCGCCGGTGGCGTCGTCGTCGATGTCCGCGCCAATAAGTCCCCGGCAGTAGCCGCGCGCCTGCTGCTTTTGGTGCTCGGCCCGCAGGTCTTCGTCCGAAATGGCGTCGAGCAGCCCCGTGCCGTAGATGCCGATGGTTGCCTCAATGCCAACTTTGTAGCGGCTTACGTCAAATTCGCTGGCGTCAAACAGAATGGCCTCCTGGTCAATGGTTACGCTGGGGTAAATCAACTCGTAGGTTTCGCCGTCGGGGAAGCGGTTGCCGTATTCGTCGGTATAGGGCAGCCATTCGATGGTTATGCCGCTGCCCTTATTTTCGTCGATGGGCGGCTTAAACGGGTGCACGGCGCGGGTTTGCGGCATACCGGTGAAGTGGGTGGCGAGCGCCAGCGTGGGCGAAGTGGGGTCGTAGATGGTGAGCAGGTAGCCGTTGTGGCTATCGTTGCTGTCGAACTTGCCGCTCACCCGCTGGCTGTGCCCGCCGTAGCTGGGGTGGCAGGCTATGCACGACTTGCGCACGTAGGCGGGCCCCAAGCCCGAGTAGCCCAGGCCTTCGGTGGCCACAAAGCTCTTATCGGCTATGCGCTCGCCGCGCATGAACTGCCTGTACAGCGCGGGGTCGTCGTCTATCACGGGCATGGGCTGCTTGTAGGCAAACGATGAGGTGATGAACACCGTCCCGGCCTTGCCGCCGGCGTAGTACTCTTCGCTGTACTCATCGCCGCCGCCGCCCGGGCTGTTGCCGTCGTCATTGTTGTTGCAGGCGGCCGTGAGCATCAGGCAGCACGCCGCTAAGAATAGCTTGTTGTTCATAAAAAAACGTATAAAGTTATACACTTAAAGTTATGCACCGGCGAATTATACGCCGACGCAGCATAAGGCGCATGTTCAGGTTATACTTCTATGGTGCGCAAAGCGAAGCAACCTTACCCCTCACAAGCTAAAGTTGCCTCGCTTTTCTACATTGGTTCGCAAAAGCTGCTGTTGCGGCGGAAGCGCTGCTGCGGTGGAAGCGCTGCTACGCTACGCGCTACTGTATCACCTCGCTGCTGATTCTCTTAAACAGCGCTCCCAGCTCGGCGCAGGCGTCAACGGCGGCATCTACCTGCTCTGCGTTAGTTTGGTCGCGCACTACCTCATAAAACGACTTATTGCCTGTGCCGATAGCGGCAATTTTTGTAAGGCAATCGGCCATCTTGTCCTTAATTTGGGTATCAAGGGTAGCATTTTTTTCGGCAACAAAGGTACTCAAAGAATTTGAATTTGGCGCGCTGAGGTCGCGCCCTCCGTAGTAGGCGTTTTTGATGCTTTTGATGTTGTTCTGGTAGTCGTCGAGCGAGTGCCAGCTGTACCACGATTCTACCTCCTCTACTTTACCCGTTTCAAAAGGCTCTGCAATCTTTGTTGCGCCTACCTCGTCGGCAATATCTGCTGCGCCGTCGGAAATTTCGCTTAAGGCTGAGGCAAACTTGCCTTCATACTTGCCTGTTGCATTTTTTAATGATGCGCCGAAATTCTTGTAGGTTGATTTACTATTTAACTCTGCCACCACATTGGCGTTTTCGTTGAATACCGTTTTTATGTCTGCCGCAACATTTTCTTCGCCTACCCACGCTACGTACGCCAGCACGCAATCCCACACCAGCGCATCGGTGGCGGCGGTGAGGTATTTCAGCTCAGCCTGCGACAAGTCCGCCACAGGGCGGGATTGCCCGTCACGGTAAAGGAGGTATTCGGTCGTGTGAAAGCCGATAACTTCGGCGTCGAGCTCGCTCCACGCCGAGCTGCCGGTAACATCTCCACCATTCGCAATTGACGTCGTAATAGCCTCAAGCTCCAGAGGCCACGAGTCAATGTGCCCGTCAATATCAAAGGCATCTTCGCCCACAGGGCCAAAGAGGAAGGCCTCGCTCAGCTCCCACTGTACGCGGGCTTTCATCCATGCGTCAGAGGCTGCCTGCATGGCGGCGTCGGTAGGATTATTTTTCAGCGTTTCGTTGGCAGCCCGCATTTCCAGCGCAGCTTCGGCCAGCGCTTTGTAGGTGGGTACTACGGTGGCATCCACGTACTGCGTGAGAATCGCTTGGTAGCGCGCATCCGTTGAGGAGCCATCGCCCGTTTTGTCTTTTTCGCACGAGGCAAAAGTTCCGGACAGCACTGCGGCTGTCGCTCCAAGTAGCAGGATTTTGAAGTTCTTTTTCATCTTAATAATTGTTTTAAAAGTTAGCATTTGTGTTATTTGTTGGTGAATTAATTCCATAAAAAAAGCGCGTAAACATCGTATTTATGCTGTTTACACGCTTTGGCCAAATTGCCGTATGCTTTTTTATCGAAGGCTATCCAAATACCCGATAAAATCGGGAGGGGTGAGGATTTTTACAGCTCCTGCCGCTTTATAGTCTTTTGCATTTCTTGTTACAATAATGTCTATTCCGTTCTCCAGCGCCACCTGAGCCTGCACAGCATCTTCAAAATCGCTCCAGTCGGATGCCAGGGCAGCATGAACAGTACCTCTGTCAACGAGGAGAATGTCGAGTATTTTCACCAAATTTCGCAGCATCTTCAATGCAGCTTGCGTTCCTCTTTCTTTTCGCAATACATAAAATATGTCGGTTGCAGCAGAAGCAGAAATGTACCCTAACAACTCTCCGTTGTAAAACTTCCGAAAAATGGCGTTCGCATCTTCGTAAAAAGGAGCTCGTTCTAATGCAGTATCTATAACGACATTCGTATCCACCAACGCCCTTATCATTTGTACTTTTCCATTAAGTATTCATACCTAATTCTGTCATACTCGTCCTCGTTCTCCACTTCCTCTTTCGACGGGCGGCAATCTCTTAGCGACCGGCACAGCTCCACAAAGTTCGGAACCGGATGAGGTTTTTCGTTTTTCGGCTTTTTAGCCTCTGCTTGTTTGAGCGTAATCACCAGCTGTACTTCCCTGTTGTACAAGTCCGGCGGCATGTTGGGAAGCAAGATAGTTCCGTTTCCCGAAACCCAAGCGTTAATTCGATACGTTTGCATGGTATTAAGATTTTTAGCTGTACAAACCAGCGCAAAATTACATGAAAATCCCGGATTTCCAAGCGCACGGGATGAAAAAAGTTTTTTTACAGCGTAAAGGTAGCGCTTTTTTCTCCAAAGCGCAAGCGTGTAAACAGCATGTCAAAGAGCCTCTATTCGTAATTCCTAATTCTTAATTCCTAATTACCTGAAGATTCCGGCGTAGCCGATGCCCAGCGAAATGGTGGGCTCGTTGTTGTAGGGTGCGACCAGCTTTCCGAAGCTGTACTCGGCCTTAAGCACCACCTCCTTTAGCGGGAAGTAGCTCAGCCCTGCGCTGATGATGTGCCGCGCACACCACGTTTTGTCGGCAATGCCTTCGGCGGTTTTGAGCATTGAGTCGTAGTATCCGTAATGCCCGTACAGGTAGAGCCTACTTCCCTTGTAGGCGCGGCTGCCAAAGAGCGCGAGCAGGTCGTATCCCGCCTCCACGTATGCGCCCAGGGCGTCGGAGGCGACCTCCGTGCGCGGCGAGGGGCTTGCGGAGGGCAGCCGCTTGTTGACCATCGAAATGTCGTACGAGCCGCCTAAGTTTCCGTACACGGCGTTGACGCGGGCCAGCACGTTGCGGTCGTCGTACACGGCGTCGAACGCGCCAATGCTGACAATGCCCTTCACGTTGCGGTTTCGGTAGCGCTCGGCCTTCAGGCTGTTTGCCGCGCTATAGCCGTAGTAGGCGCTCAGGCCCCAGCGCAAGCCTTTGAGGGCGTAGCTGTCGAGGCGAAGTACGCCGGCGTAGGCGGAGGCTATCTTAAATTCGTAGGGGGAGGTTGCGCCGCCGGAAACCCACCCCACGTTGCTGAAGCGCTCTGCGTCAAGCCCGGCAACGAGCTGCGCCTCGTAGCGCCACGCGCCCGCCCTGCCCCACAGGCTAATGCCCGTTTCGTGCCACGTGCAGGGCAGGATGCTCGTCTCCTCCGCAGGGCGAAGCACCGTAAAAAACTCCGTCGGCATGTGGTGCTGGTTGGTCATGCCAACGGGAACAATGATATGCCCCATGCGCAGGTTGGCGTAGGGGCTAAAGCGCTTTTCGATCCAAAATTGCTCTATGGCAACCTCCCCACCCTTTTCTATTTCGGTTTCGTACTCTCCGCCCTCGGAGTTCTCTATTTCGTAGGTAGCGCCGCCGCCGCCGTGCTCGTACTCAAGCTCTGCCGACATCTTCCACCCGCGACCAAAATCGTAGCTCATGTAGAGCACCACGTGGGGAAGGTCGAAGCGCCCGTGCGAAGCGTTGGCGTAGCTCTGCGGGTAGTAGTAGCGGGCAGCGTCGTCGCTGTAAAACATGCGCTGCATCACCGCCTCGCCGTATCCGCCCACCTGAAAGCGCGGGGAGCGAACGGGCGTAAGGCTATCCGCCGCCGCCCCCTGCGCAAGCGCGCTCAGGGAACCTCCTGCGCCGCAAAAAAGCAGCAAAAAAATCCCCGCCTTCCAGCAGCGGCGCAACCTCGCGCCAGCCAACGCTTGAGCAATATCCATCAACCCTGTCATTCTACCTATAATTTTTTTGTAATTTTTACCCGCACAAAGGTATAAGGTCTCCGCTAAACCCGCAATCATAATATGTTGGTATATTATGCGGGTTTTTCAGCCATTTTACGTCAAATAATACCAACTTATGATGAGGGGGGAACTGCGATTTGTTTTTTTGGGCGCACAGACGGACGCTGATTTTCATGATTTGCACAGATTTTGGCCATTTTTCATCTGCGTAAATCATAAAAACCCGCGTCATCTGCGCGCTATTGTCGCACAAAGCCATGCCGAGCGCAGCATACAGCGCATCGCGCCATTAACCATTAACCATTAACCATTAATCATTATCCGAGAAGTATGCTTTTGGCAATTGGCGCAGGTTGTATCGCGAAGCCATCACCTCTCCGTAGGCGCCTGCGGTTCGGATGGCAAAGAGGTCGCCGCGCTGCGCTTGCGGCAGCGCAACATCCTTTCCAAAAACGTCGCTGCTTTCGCAAATAGGCCCCACCACGTCGTACACCTTTTCGTTGGCGTGCTGCGGGGTAATATTTTCGATTTTGTGGTAGGCGGCGTAGAGCACAGGACGGATAAGGTCGGTCATGCCGGCGTCGAGCACCACGAAATTCTTTTTTTGCAGCTCTTTTACGTACAGGCATTTTGTGATTAGCGTTCCGCACTGCGCCACGATTGAGCGCCCCAGCTCGCAGTGGAGCTGTTGCCCTTTGCGCAGCTTGAGGCGCCGATTTATCGTGGCAAAGTAGGCGGCAAATGGGGGGATGCAGTTTTGGTCGGGATGCTCGTAGTCCACGCCCAGGCCGCCGCCTACGTTCACGTGCGCTACCGCGACCCCAATCCGCTCCAGCTGCTCCTGCAGCTCGTTTATTTTGGCGCACAACTCCTCAAAGGGCTCCAGCTCCGTTATCTGCGAGCCGATGTGGAAGTGTATGCAAATCAGCTTCAGGTTGCCCATTTGCTGCACTTTTTTTGCCACGTCGTTCAGCTGCCACAGGTTAATGCCAAACTTGTTTTCGTCCAAGCCGGTGGTAATGTGCGCGTGCGTATGCGCATCCACGTTGGGGTTGATGCGCAGCGCCACCTGCGCCACCACGCCTTTTGCCTTAGCCAGCTCGTTCACCACCTCCAGCTCCTGCTCCGATTCGCAGTTGAACGAAAAAATCCGGCTGTCAAGCCCCAGACAAATTTCGTCGTCGCGCTTTCCAACGCCCGCAAAGGCAATGCTCTGCGGCGCAAACCCGCAGCCAATAGCCCGCTGCACCTCTGCGCCGCTTACGCAGTCGGCGCCAAAGCCCATGCCGCTTAGCAGGCGCAGCAGCTTTTCGCCGGCGTTTGCCTTGAGCGCGTAGTGAATAATGTAGCCGTACTTTTGCGCTTCGCTCAGCGCTGCCTGCGCCGTGCGACGAAACAGCTCCACGTCGTAAAAGTAAAATGGCGTTGGGAGGGTACGAAATTTTTCTATCGGAAATAACATCTTTTTAATTAGGAATTAAGAATTAAGCATTAAGAATTAGGAATTGCCGGATTATCAGGATTTCAGCATCCCGGAAAATTCAGCACTTCAGCGCTCCTGCATTTTCAGGAAATTCAGCATTAGCGCAGCTGTCAATCATGCACCCCTTACGATAAGCTAAAACAGCGCTTCGTTCAGCGCCTCCATAGCCGGTTTTTTATACGCGCTATCTACCAGGAAGCTAACGTTGTATCGGCTTCCGCCAAAAGAAATCATGCGAACCGGGATGTGCGCAAGGGCGCTAAAAATTTTTGCGGCAACGCCTTTGCTCTCCGAAATTTTATTCCCCACCACGCAGATGATGGTCATCTCCGAATCGACCTCTACGGTGCCAAAATGCTTCAGCTTGTCCACGATTTTGTCCAAGTTCGAGGTATCGTCAACCGTCAGCGAAACGGCCACCTCCGAAGTTGTAATCATGTCGATGGGGGTTTTGTAGTCCTCAAAGACCTCGAATATTTGCCGGATAAAGCCGTAGGCAAGCAGCATGCGCCCCGACTTGATTTTGATGGCCGTGATGTTGTCCTTGGCGGCGACCGCCTTTATAACCCCCGGCTCGGTTTCGGCGCTGATGAGCGTTCCAAAGGCGGCAGGCTCCATTGTGTTTTTTATCCACAGCGGAATTTTGGCCTCCTGCACGGGAATCACGCAGGTGGGGTGCAGGATTTTTGCGCCAAAGTACGCCAGCTCCGACGCTTCGTCGAACGAAAGGTGCGATATGGAGTGCGTTTTGCTCACCACGCGCGGGTCGTTGTTGTGAAACCCGTCGATGTCTGTCCATATCTGCACCTCCTCTGCGCCAATGGCGGCGCCGATGATGGAGGCGGAGTAGTCGCTGCCCCCGCGCTTGAGGTTGTCCACCTCGCCCGCAAAGCTACGGCAAACGTACCCCTGCGTGATGAACAGCTTGCAGCCCGGATGCTGCGCCAGCTCGCGGCTGAGCATTTCGCGGATGAAGTACATGTCCGGCTCGTCGTGCTGGTCTTTGCGCATGAAGCTGAGCGCGGGCAGCAGCACCGATGGCGCCTGCTGCTCGCAGAGGTACAGGTGCTGAAGCATGGTGCTCATCAGCTCGCCCTGCGACAGCACCACGCGCTCCTCCTTAATCGAAAAGGCCTCCACCGAAAAGCTTCTCAGCAAGTCAAAGTGCGACTTGAGCCTGCTTGAGGCTTCTTTTGCATACTCCGGCTGAGCGTACAGCTCTGCAACAACGGCAGCGTACGTCTCTTCCAACCGGACGATGGCGGCAGCGGCTTCGCGCTGCTTTTTTTGGCGCAGCAGCGAGGCAACCTCCACCAAGCTGTTGGTGGTGCCGCTCATTGCCGACAGCACAACAATCTTCGGGTCGTCGTTCACAATCAGCTTGAGCAGCGCTTTCATCCGCGCTGCGCTGCCCACCGAAGTGCCGCCAAATTTCAAAATTTTCATCTCTCTTTTTATGTATTATAGCCCCCGCCATCTTCTCGTACGGGAAACTTCGGGAGGGGGCTGGAGTTGGCTGTTTTTACCGTGAGCGCAGGCCACAAGCTCGCGGGAAGCGCTCAATTTTTAAGGCTACAAATGTAGCGTAAAATTTGGCTCTATGCGTACTTGTTTCCCGGCATGTTTCGTCTTTTTCCGGTTTTTTTTCAACAATGCACGGAGGAGCATCCTGCAACAAATTAGAGATGTTTAAGAAAACATAACTTTTTCCCAAAAAAAAATATGCGATTATCAGCAAAAAAACACTACCTTAGCAACATTCAAATTAATGATGCTTTTTACACAGGTATATGGAAACCAATTCTTACATAAACTACTTTACATGAAAAAGTTACTTTGCTTGTTTTTTTTGCTGACGGGTGTTGTTCCGTTTACATTGAGCGCTGCCAATACAACCTTAGAGGATACATCGCTGGTGCGCATATCTACGGCGGAGGCCCGCGCGGATTTTTTGAGCCGGATGATGAAGGAGAGGCTGGACTTGGACACCGAAGAGTACGCCGCAATTCAGGTTATTAACATAAAGTACGAGGAGCTGCTGCAGGAGCTGACGCTTTCGGTTGCTTCCACAGCGGCTTACGGTGGACCAAAAAAGAAGAAAAAAGGGGATTCCCCTTTTGACAAGCTGAGCGAAGCGCGCGACAAAGAAGTCAAGAAAGCCCTGTCGGGAAGGCACTACCGCGAATACGACAAGCAGCGGTGGGGCATGCGGAATGCCCTGAAAAAACAAATGATAGCCGAAAAAGAAGAGCAGGATAAAAAATTGTTCGAGCTGCAGCAGCAACAAGAAAAAGCCAGAGCAGATTCTATTGCCGCCGCTGCCGCCGAAAAGAAAAATGTCAAGAAGAAAGGCAGCGCAAAAAAAGCGTCGCAGAAAAAAAAGAAAAAATAGCAACAATAACAAACCAAATAATGGCTGTGGCAACACAGCCATTTGTCATTTAGTATGCTGACTACTCCCTTTACTCCAATCCACGAATCGTTAGGGGCGCGCATGGCGCCATTTGCAGGGTATAACATGCCGATAGAGTACACCGGCATTAGCGATGAACATATCTGCGTGTGCCGCAGGCTGGGCGTGTTCGACGTGAGCCACATGGGCGAATTTTGGGTGCTGGGCAAGCAGGCGCTACCCTTTATCCAGCACATTACCTGCAACGACGCCGCCGTGCTCACCAACGGCAAGGTGCAGTACTCGTGCCTTATGCACGAAAATGGCGGCGTGGTGGACGACCTGCTCGTTTACCGCTTTAGCGAAGAAAAATACCTGCTGGTGGTCAACGCGGCCAACGTGGATAAGGATTTTGCGGCGGCAAGCCGCTACGCCGCGCAATTCGGGCTGCGAACAGGCACGGACTTCGTCAACGCCTCCGACCGCTACGCGCAGCTGGCCGTGCAGGGGCCGCTGGCGCTGCGGGCTATGCAAAAGCTATGCGCCGAGCCGCTGGAAAACATGGCGTACTACACGTTCAAAGAGGTAACGCTTGCCGGAGTGGAGCACGTTATCTTTTCCACCACCGGCTACACGGGGGCCGGCGGCTGCGAGATCTACGCGCGCGCATCCGACGCTACAGCGCTCTGGAACGCCGTGATGGAGGCCGGAAAAGAGCTTGGGATACAGCCCATAGGCCTTGGCGCGCGCGATACGCTGCGCCTCGAAATGGGCTACTGCCTCTACGGGCATGAGCTCAACGACCACACAACGCCGCTGGAGGCCGGGCTGGGCTGGATCACCAAGCTCTCCTCCAAGGATTTTGTCGGCAGGGAGGCCTTGCTTGCGCAGAAGGCGGCAGGCGTGCAGCGCAAGCTGGTGGGCTTTGTGCTTGCCGACAGAGGCGTAGCCCGCGCCGGATACGAAATTTACAGCGATAAGCAGGAAAAAACAGGCGAAGTAACCAGCGGGACGGTATCTCCGCTGACCAAGCTCAGCATTGGCATGGGGTACGTACAAGCCGCCTGCGCAGCGGTCGGCACAAAAATCTACGTTAAAGTCCGCGACAAGTATTTAGCCGCCGAAGTGGTAAATCCGCCGTTCAGAACGCGCTGAATGTTGTCTGAGCTGTGATTTTGGGGATTGAATCCGCCCCCGCTCGGCGTAGCGTCCACGCTACGCCGTTATTGTCTGAGCTGTGATTTTGGGGATTTGAATGATTTTTGGGATTGGCGGCTCCCCGTCCCGTAGGGACGGAATGTGATTGCTAATGTACCTGCCCCGCTCCGTCCTGCCGAATTTGTAATTCGGCAGCCGTGAATATAAGCATTTGTAATGCGTCAACTCTTAGAGGCTCCCTGAAAATCGGTCAATAATGTTCAGCGCCCCCTCCGACGGCTCTTTGTAGGCATTTGTCGCTTTGAGGTACTCGCTGAGCTCGCCGAAATTATCCCCAAAAATGTTGCCCGAAAAGCGCTGGAGCTTGTCCATGACGCGAATAAAAGTATCCGGCTTCTCTCGGTTGGTAAGCTCCTTGAGCGACAATAGGTAATCCTCCCGATATACGGTAGGCACAATAATCCGCGAAAGCCCGCTTTTAAACAGCTCGGCGTTGCCCATAATCCGCGAAATTCTTCCATTGCCATCCGTAAACGGGTGAACTTCCGAAATCATAAACATCATGAAAATGGCTTTTGCCATAGGGTCTGTCAGGGCTGCGTAATACTTGAATCCCTGCCTTAATGTTCCGTCAACCAAAGTAAAATCTACAAATTCAGTGTTGCCGGCTCGGTTGTTCCGAGCTTTGAACTCGCCGGCATGTACTTCTTCTGCCCTGCCGGACATCATCGTGAGGTGTCGGCGCTTAAGAATGGCCGTCAAATCTTCGGCGGTTGCCGGCGTAATGCCCATTTCATAGCGGTTGGATACCACCTGAAATGTACCTAAAATGTCGTGAGAATCTTTAACCCGCTTTGGAAAGGCTACGCCTGTATCAACAATTGCTTTTGCGTCTTCGACGGTAAATTCCGTGCCCTCGATGTAGTTTCAGAACTCCTGACCTGATGAATCCTTACTTTCTGATAATGAGATTCATGTAAAAATCATACCCCAAACTGAAAATGTCGCGATTTTTAAGGAGGAGGCATTTCATAAAAAAAT
>JAIROF010000131.1 GCA_031257655.1 Prevotellaceae bacterium
ATAGTAGGAGATTGGCTACGCCTAGATCCGCTTCGCTACGGTTTCCTCCACTTTTACCACACGAGACGGTGGTATGGTGGGAACTCGGCGCAGCCAATCGCTATACAAATTTTTCATAGCACCTCAAAAAAAGAATTAGCCGAAAATGAGGGATGACGCCGCATTCTACCGACTTAAAAGCGCATTGCGTTTACCATCATCCATTTACAATCTTTTGATAAAAGGGCGCCTCTCCCCGAACCCATATCACGCCCAATTTTTCAGCAGCTCTTTTGCATTTTTTATGGCTGCTTCGCTGAGCGATTGCCCGCTGAGCATCTTTGCTATTTCCGTTACCCGCTCGCTGTCGGAAAGGCGGCGGATGGCGGTGGTTGTGCCGGAGCTTGTTTCCTGCTTGTAAACTAAGAAGTGGGTTTGCCCTTTGCTGGCTATCTGCGGCAGGTGGGTGATGTTTACCACCTGAATTGATTTTCCCAGCTCGCTTATGATTACGCCCATCCGGTCGGCCACTTCGCCCGAAACGCCGGTATCTATTTCGTCAAAAATGATGGTGGGGAGGTTTCCCGTCCAGGCGACCAGCGACTTGAGGCTAAGCATGAGCCGCGATATTTCGCCGCCCGAGGCAATCCGCGCAATATCCTGCGGCGGCATCCCCTTGTTGGCCGAAAAGAGGAATCGAATTTCATCTATTCCGGTGGCGGAGAGCTCCGCCAGCGGCGTATGCTCCACCTGCATTGCGGCGCTGGGCATCCCCAGCTCGTGCAGCATGCCCACCACGTGCGATTCGATGGTCGGAAAGACGTTGCGCCGCACCGTGCTCAGCTGCTCGGCCAGCGCTTTTGCCTTCCCGTGCAGCGCGTCGCGCTCCCTGCGCAGCGCCGCCAGCTGCTCGTCCATGTTCTCCACCGAGCTCAGCTTTTGCCCCAGCTGGTCGCGCACCGCTATCAGCTCCTCTACGGCGCCCACCTTGTGCTTTTTTTGCAGCGCGTAGATGAGGTCGAGCCGCTCGTTTACCTCCGCAAGCCGCGCTACGTTTACTTCGGTGCCTTCGGCAATGGCGTCTACGTCGCGCGCTACATCCCGCACCTCAATTAGGGCGCTTTGCAGGCGGGCGGCCAGCGGCTCGGATTTTGCAAATATGCCGCCCATCTTTTCGAGCATGGCGCAGGCTTCGCGCAGCATGGCGGTGGCGCAGGCCTCCTCCGACGAAAGCAGCGCCGCTACGCGCGCAAACGTCAGCTTTATCTCTTCTGCGTGGGTGAGCTGCTGCTGCTCATCCTCCAGCCCGGCCTGCTCGCCTTCCCGCAGCGTGGCGGCTTTCAGCTCGTTAAACAGGTGCGTGAGGTAGTCGACGTCTTTTTGGGACAGCCGCGCCTGCTCTTCGAGCTCGGAAAGCTGCCGCGCTACGCTCTTAAGCTGGTCAAAAGCTGCCTTGTAGCCATCCTGTAGCGTCCTGCTGTCCGCCAGCAAGTCTACTATTTTGAGCTGAAATGCCGCATGCTGTAGCAGCATGTTCTGGTGCTGGGAGTGAATGTCTACCAGGCTTTCGCCTATATCCTTCAGCGTCGACAGCGTTACCGGCTGGTCGTTGATAAACGCGCGCGACTTTCCGCTGGGGCTAACTACGCGGCGAACGGTGACGTCGCTGCTAAAGTCAACGTCATTTGCCGCAAACAGCGGCTCCACGTCCGGGTTGGCTCCCGCAAAGACGCCCTCCACCACGCAGCTGCGCTCTTTGTCCTTTAGCGCCGCAACGTCGGTGCGCTGGCCCAAAAGCAGGCCTATGGCGCCAAGCAAAATGGATTTGCCGGCGCCGGTCTCGCCGGTAACAATGTTGAGCCCTTCGCGGAAGTTAATTTCCAGCTTATCAATCAGGGCGTAGTTTTCTATGGTGAGCGATTGCAGCATACCTACTTCAGCTTCTTATAGTATTGTTCGTTGGCAGTATTTATCGTTGAGAGCAGCTGATATGCGGCCTGCTTTTCGGCCGGGGGGGCTTCCGAAAAGATGTTCACAATTTCATCTGCTTTGGCGTCAAAGAATATGTTGTAAAAGTACAGGGCGTTATCGGGCTTTTCCTGGTAGAGCTTCTGCATTTCCTGCAGGGCCAGCATTACCTGTCGGCGCCCGTCGTCGGGTTTTTCGCTCATTACGTCCAGGCCCAGCCGGTGGTAGGTGTAGTAGGCCTTGCGCTCGCGCGCGTACTTGCTGCCCAGAATATTTTCGACCAGCCAGTAGCGGTTTCGGCGGTTCATCCCCGACGAGGACGACCAGCCCGGACGGGGTTCGCTCTGCGCATTCTGCGCTATGCGCTCCGCCTTGCCAAACCATTCGGCGCCGCCGTTGAGCGAAAACGTGTCGTAGTCTAAGCCCACCACTACGTAAACCCAGTAGGCCAGCATGGAGGTCAGGTTCGACGAATGCATGCTTTCGCTAAAATCCAGCACCTCATTTTCCTTGTACGAAAACTCAAAGTCATTGTCTATCGTGTTGATGGTAGGGCTGCTGTAAATGCTTCCGTAAACGGGACGCTGCGCCTGCACCTGTAGCGTTCCCTTAAAGTCGCTTTCGTTTTGCTGCTCGTTGAGCGTTATGATAAAGTTGCACTCTATGCGCTCTACCTGCTGGTAGGCATGGGTGGTCCATGCGTGGCCGTTCAGAAAGTTGTCTATCTCCGTTTTCAGCGTTTCAAACAGCGCACGGTTGGTGCTTTGCACTTTTTGGGTGTTCAGCGTTACGTTGCAGCGAATAGCCTGCGCCTGCGCCGCTACCGCTACGCAGGCGCACAGCAGCGGGGTGAGCAGCATGCGCTTCCGGATGCTTTTTAAGAGTAACGATGCGTTTGTCCTTACCATAATCTTCGATATTTCGGTTTTTCAATGTTCGGCAGCCCATTCGCTCAGCTTATCTACGATATCCTTTGCCACCTCTACCTTTGACTTCAGCTCGCCGGCTACCTCTCTGCCGTCTTTGTCCATGATGCAAACCCTGTTGGTGTCGACGTTGAAGCCTGCGTTGGGGTCGGTGAGGGAGTTGAGGACGATGAAGTCGAGCTTTTTTTCGCGCAGCTTTTTCAGGGCGTTCGTTCGCTCGTTGTCTGCTTCCAGCGCAAAGCCGGCCAGGATTTGATTTTTCTTTTTAATGCTCCCCAGGTAGGCTGCGATATCCTTTGTGGGGGTGAGGGTTATGGCTATCGCGCTTTTTCCCCGCTTCAGCTTGCCTTCTACCCGGCTTTCGGGGGTGAAGTCGGCCACTGCCGCCGCCATTACGGCGCCGTCGGCGTCGGGGAAAAGCCGCGCTGCGGCCTCATACATTTCCTGCGCCGACGATACCCTGTAGAGCGCTATGCCCGGATGGCGCACCGATACATGCACCGGCCCCGATATGAGGCTAACCCGCGCACCCCGCCACGCCAGCTCTTCGGCGATGGCGTAGCCCATTTTCCCGGAGGAGTGGTTGCCGATAAAGCGCACCGCATCTATGCTTTCGCAGGTAGGCCCGGCGGTAACAAGAAAATGCCTGCCGCTCAGGTTGACCTTTTTGCTCAATATCGCCTGCGCTTGCCTCGCTATCACCTCCGGCTCGGCCATGCGCCCCTGCCCCTGCAAGCCGCTTGCCAGCTCGCCAAAGGGCGGCTCTATGACGTGCACGCCGCGCAGGCGCAGCAGGGACAGGTTTTGCTGATGCGCAACGTGAGCGTACATGTCCATATCCATAGCCGGCGCAACGGCTACGGGGCATCGGGCCGAGAGGTAGGTGGTAAGCAAAAGGTTGTCGGCAATGCCGCACGCCATTTTTCCGATGGTGTTGGCAGAGGCCGGCGCTATAAGCAGCACGTCTGCCCACAGGCCCAGCTTTACGTGGCTATTCCAATCGCCGTTTTCGGGGTCGAAAAATTCCACCTGCACCGGATGCTTGGAGAGGGTGGCCATCGTGAGCGGCGTGATAAACTGCTTGGCCGCATTGGTCATCAGCACTTTTACTTCTGCGCCCTCCTTCACCAGCAGGCGTACCAGCGCCGCTGCCTTGTAGGCGGCAATGCTGCCGGTTACGCCCAGTAGTATATTTTTTTTGTTCATTGTTATCTTTGTTAATTGCTGCACGGTATAATACGGCAAAGCAGCAAGGCACTATTTAGTTTGCGCGCTGCTGCTTTGCTCCAAAAATATCATAAAAACGACGTGAAGCTACTTTATAGCTTCGCTGGTTTTACGATAGTAAACCTTATTCTCCAAAAATTCCTGCGTTGCAATGAGGGTAGGCTTCGGCAGCTTCTCGTAGTAGCGTGAAATTTCGATTTGCTCCTTGTTCTCAAACACCTCTTCCAGCGTATCGGTGTAGCTGGAAAATTCTTCCAGCTTGCCGTTGAGCTCCTGCTTCATTTCTACCGAAATTTGGTTGGCGCGCTTGGCTATAATGGCAAGCGATTCGTACACGTTGCCCGTGACGTCCAGCTTGCCCATGTCGCGGGTTACTGTATTAAGAGGTGCATTTACTTTCTTTAAATCCATGGCTTTGTTACATTAGTCTTTTTCCGTATATCTTTCAAAATAAATTTCTACCTTCGGCCTTTTACCTGCCGCTTGCGGCCTCCTTGCATGGCTGGCTATGGCATAGCATGACCTGTGTTGAGCTGACCTGAGCTGACCTGACCTGAGCTGAGCTGTGGCTTGGCGGCGCAACGCCGCATTCTGCCCGGCATTCGGCATCGGCCAGGCGCTGCGCGCTACCCTTTGGTGTAGAGCATCAAATTTTTATACAACCTCTCCGCTTCGTTTTTGTACTTTGTGCCCGGGTATTCGCTCATCAGGTTGTAGTATTCGTCAATGGTAAGCTGGTAGCGCTCGCGCTGCTTTTCCGCCACGCTGTTTTCCGCGTGCAGGTAGCTCGACTTCAGCACCAGAAAGAGCATGTCTTCGCGGTATTTTGAATCCGGGTAGGCCTTAATGCAATTTTTTAAGGCCACCACCGCCGCTTTGTAGTGCTCTGTGGTGTAGTAGATTTTTGCGCCATGGTAGGCTTTTTCCGAGAGCCTGTCCTGCAGCTCCGCTATTTTTTCGCGACACTCGGCCGACTTTTCACCTTGCGGATGCTTGTACAGGTAAAGGTTGAACGCCTGAATGGCGCTGTTGGTTTCTGTTTGGTCTAACGATGCCTTGCGCGATGCGTTGTAGCTGCACATGCCCTGCATAAACTCCGCCTCTTCTGTGAAGACGCTCCGCGGAAAGGTGCGGCTAAACAGCTCGAAGTAGTACTGCGCCATTTCGTAGTCGTGCTGGTTGTAGTAGCAGCGGGCAATGCGAATGTTTATGGTATCCTCCTGCCGCGTGCTGCGGTAAAACGGCATGACATTTTCGTACAGCATGACCGCCTTGTCGTACTTGGCCAGGTCGTAGTAGCGCCCTGCCTCTCTGTATTTCAGCGCAAAATCGTTGTTCTTGAGCAACTTTTCAAAAGTGTTGCACGAAACCAGCGCACCCGACGCCAGGAGCAGAAGGGCGCACGCTTTTATGGGTATTTTTTTTATTGCAAGCATAATGGAAAAATGGACGAAAAACGGACGACGATAGCTATTTTTTGGCGGACAAAGATAGCTATTTTTTGGGGAAATCGCGCCAAAAGCCGGATTTATTTTTTTCTCAACCTTTTTCCAGCAAGAATCGCTCGGCGTCTATCGCGGCCATGCAGCCCGATCCGGCGGCGGTAATGGCCTGCCGGTAGACGGGGTCTTGCACGTCGCCGCACGCAAAGACGCCCGCTACGCCGGTTGCGGTGCTTTTGCCTTCCGTTACAATGTAGCCCTGCTCGTCCAGCGTTAGCCACTTCGTGAACAGCTCGGTGTTGGGATGGTGGCCTATGGCCACAAAAAATCCCGCTACCTCCACGGTCTTCTCTTCGCCCCCGGCGCTCACCAGCCGCACCGCCTTCACGCCGCCGGCGTCGCCAAGGATTTCTTTGGCTTGGTGCTCCCACAGCACCTCAATGTTTGGCGTGGCCAGCACGCGCTCCTGCATCGCCCTGGAGGCTCTAAGCACGTTGCGGCGCACCACCATGTACACCTTGCGGCACAGCCCGGACAGGTAGAGCGCATCTTCGCAGGCCGTGTCGCCGCCGCCAACCACCGCCACATCCTGCTTGCGGTAAAAGAACCCGTCGCACGTGGCGCACGCCGACACGCCCTGCCCCATGTACATCGCCTCGGAGGGCAAGCCTAAGTATTTGGCGGTGGCTCCTGTGGCCACTATCAGCACGTCGGCCCGGAGGGTGTGGCCGCCGTCGGTGGCGAGCGCAAAGGGGCGCCCCGACAAGTCGGCCTGCACAATCAGCCCCGAGCGAATATCCGCGCCAAAGCGCAGGGCTTGACGACGAATCTCCTCCATCATAGCCGCGCCGCTAACGCCCTCGGGGTAGCCCGGAAAATTTTCTACGTCGGTTGTCATGGTCAGCTGCCCCCCCGGGGCAAGCCCCTCGTAAACGACCGGGTGCAGGTTGGCGCGCGAGGCATAAATGGCGGCAGTGTAGCCCGCAGGCCCGCTGCCGATTATCAAACATTTTACGTGTTCCATGTTTATCTATCTGTTCTGTTTGCATCCGACCTCCCCGCCGCCACGTCGAGGCGGCGGCGGCAAAGGCCGGAAGAGGCGCCCAACTTTGTGTTCGGCGGGCAAACTTACATGAAAATTTTTAGATTTACAAGCAGGGTGGGCAAAAAGGCTTAGCCCCAACATCTTCCCTACCCTACCTTCCGCAGCACCTCCTCTACGCCTTCTCTCAGGCCTATTCCGGCAGCCCATCCGAGCTGCCGGAGCTTTTCCACGCACAGGAGCTTTCGCGGGGTTCCGTTGGGCTTGGAGGCGTCCCATACAATGGCGCCACGGTAGCCCACCAGCTCCTTCACCATTTCTGCGAGCTCCTTTATGGAGAGGTCTTCGCCGCAGCCAATGTTTACCGGTCCGGCTTCGCTGTAGGTTTTCATCAGAAAAACGCAGGCGTCTGCCAGGTCATCTACGTGGAGAAATTCGCGCAGGGGCGCTCCCGTTCCCCACAGCGTTACCTGCACGCTGCCGCCGTCGATGCTCCGGATGCCGTACTTGGCCAGTATGGAGCGGATGTCGTGGTCGCTGCGCCTGCCGCTAACGCGCTCAATGGGGTTGCTGTCGAGGTTAGAGCGCAGGCTGCTCCAGTCGTTTTCTTCCAGATACTTTCCCAGCAGCATCTTGCGTATCAGCGCCGGCAGCACGTGCGATTTTTCCAGGTTGTAGCTGTCGTTGGGGCCGTACAGGTTGGTTGGCATAGCGCTGATAAAGTTGCACCCGTACTGCGCCCGGTATGCGTCGCACAGCTTTATCCCCGCAATTTTTGCAATGGCGTAAGGCTCGTTGGTAGGCTCCAGCGCACCCGTGAGCAGGTATTCCTCCCGGAGCGGCTGTGGCGCCAGCTTGGGGTATATGCACGAGGAGCCCAGAAACATCAGCTTCTTTACGCCGTGGCGGTAGCTTTGGTGGATAACGTTTGCCTCCATGACGAGGTTGTCGTAGATAAATTCGGCGCGATAGGTGCTGTTTGCCACGATTCCGCCCACCTTTGCAGCGGCCAGAAAAACGTACTCCGGCCGCTCCTGCGCAAAGAAATCGGCTGCCGCCTGCTGGTTTCGCAGGTCGAGCTGCCCCGAGGAGCGCAGCACAAGGTTTTCGTACCCCTCCTTTTGCAGCCTCCGCACGAGCGCCGAGCCTACCATGCCGTTGTGTCCGGCGACGTATATTTTTGCGGTTTTTTCCATTGTTCCGGCCAGGTGTTGTAATTTGCTACTCATGCTGATTCAGGATTTTGTGTCCGCCCTGGAGCAGATATTTGTCGCGCTTAAACAGCTCCATGTCGCTGGCCATCATGTCCTTTACCGTGGCGTTCAGGTCGTACTCCGGCTGCCATCCCAGCTGCTTTTTTGCCTTGCCGGGGTCGCCAATGAGCACGTCTACCTCCGTTGGCCGGTAGTACTTTGGGTTGATGCGCAGCACTATCTTCCCTTTTTCGAGCTGGTATTCGCTGTTGGCGCACGCTTTTATTTTTGCCACCTCATTCACGCCTTTGCCCTCAAAGGCCAGCTCAATGCCCAGCTCGGCAAAGGCCATACGGATAAAGTCGCGCACCGGCGTTGTTACGCCCGTGGCGATAACGTAGTCCTCCGGCTTTTCCTGCTGTAGCATGAGCCACATGGCGCGCACGTAGTCTTTGGCGTGCCCCCAGTCGCGCTTGGCGTCGATGTTTCCCATGTAGAGGCACTCCTGCAGGCCAAGGGCGATGCGCGCGGCGCCGCGCGTGATCTTTCGGGTTACAAAAGTTTCGCCGCGTAGCGGCGATTCGTGGTTGAAGAGGATGCCGTTGCAGGCGTACATGCCATAGGCTTCGCGGTAGTTCACCGTTATCCAGTAGGCGTAGAGCTTGGCGCAGGCGTACGGCGAGCGGGGGTAAAAGGGCGTGGTCTCGCGCTGCGGAATTTCCTGCACCAGCCCGTAAAGCTCGGAGGTGGAGGCCTGATAAATTTTTGTCTTGTTTGCCAGCCCAAGCAGGCGCACGGCCTCCAGCAGGCGCAGCGTTCCCACGCCATCCACATCGGCGGCGTACTCGGGCGTTTCAAAGCTCACCTTGACGTGCGACATGGCGCCAAGGTTGTAAATCTCGTCGGGTTGCACCTCCTGCACAATGCGGGTTATATTCATCGAATCGCTCAGATCGCCGTAGTACAGCGCAAAGCGGATGTCCTTCTCGTGAGGATCCTGGTAGAGGTGGTCGATCCTGTCGGTGTTGAACAGCGACGTGCGCCGCTTAATGCCGTGCACCATGTAGCCTTTCGCCAACAGCAGCTCTGCCAGGTAGGAGCCGTCTTGCCCGGTAATACCGGTAATAATTGCTTTTTTCATCTAATTTTTTAATTTTCCAACAAAAGTACAACTTTTCGTCCATTTACACAACCGACAGCACCGCAAATTAAAATTTGCAGACCTTAGCAGGTGACGCTCTTCGCCGCTTTCCCGGCCTTACTTGCCATGGCTCACTTGCCATTGCTCACTTCCCATTCTCACGCTCCACGCTCATGCTCCACGCTCATGCTCCCACTACCCACCGGCTCAGCGCGCGCTCCTTGGCGCTGAACTCCGCGCCGACCTTCACCGCCTTTTTGCCGGAGGCTGCGTAGGGAGTGAGGTAGCCCTTTTCGCCTATCGGCTTCAGGGCGTCCTCGGCGGTGGCGGCTCCGCCTCAACGAGCTGCCCCATGAGCCGAAACAATTCGCGCTCCGTCCGGTAGTCGGATGCGGATTTTTATACGTAGCTTTTCGGCGGTAAACATCGCTTTGCTGTTTGAGGGTGAAATGCAAATGTAGCAGAAATTTATAAAGGGAACCTCTAAAAACCCCAAAATCAAGGCTTGCGACTGAGGCAAAAGCGGAGTTTACTAAAGTAAATGAGCATTTTGCAGAAGGAGCATAGCGCAGAGTTTGGGGTTTTTAGAGGTTCCCTAAAAGCCGCAAATTGGCACGATCTCCTGCAAATGAAAAAAACTTTTGCGCATTAAAAAGAATTTTCTACCTTTGCACCCGCAAATGCTACGTTCGGGGTGTAGCTCAGCCCGGTTAGAGTACGCGTCTGGGGGGCGCGTGGCCGCTGGTTCGAATCCAGTCACCCCGACAACCGTAATAAAACGTTTAGATACAGCCCATTAAGGCTGTATCTAAATTTTAGATACAGCTTAGATACAACTCCCCCCCTCCTCCCCCGTAAATGCTATGCAATCATAAACGTCTCTCGGCTTCACGCCGCCGGTATGCCCGTACCCGATGGCGCCCACGTGGGCGGAGCGCTGGCGTATGCCGCCGCTACGGAGGTCATCGCGCCCGCGAACTTGAATACCGTGCGCCACGCCTTCAGCGTGGTGAAGCCCGCGTGACGGATGCGGTACGATACGATACGGTGAGGCCTACCGCAAAGGCTGCGACAATAAAGCAGATGGTAAGCATAAGGATGGCGGCAATGGGCATGAAGAAGCCGGCCGGCTGGCCGGCCAACGGATAGCATCAGCGCCTTGGGAGCTGCAACAGATGTCATGCCATAGGGCATGTTACAGCATTTTAAAATTTACAGATAGCGTTTCCACGCATGTTTTTTCCGGGTATCTCGATGCTGCAAGGGGTGCCGCTCCTGAAGATGTATAAAACACATGCGGCGCCTTATTTGGGGGCACAAAAAAGCCCGCCGGGGCGGGCTGACAAGGGACAGCGTGTCGGTACCTTACTCTTTTCTGCTGTAAAAAAAATAAAAAGCCCCGCCATGTGGGGGGCGGGGCTGTCTAAGTGGTGTAATCATAACCCCAGAGCGCTACGCAGAGAAATGTACCTGACCAATATCCGCCGAAAATTTTTTCAGCGCGTCTTCGATTTTTTTTACCATCGCGGGGCGCGGGCGCTTGCGCCCGGTGGCGTAGTGGCTCAGCTGCCGCTGGTTTACCCCCGTGAGCTGCTCTAACCCCGACAGCGTGATTACTTTTGAGTAGTAGCTGAGAAATGAGGCCATGTCGTAGTGAAATTCAAACTCAACTTCTTCAAAGGGCTTGCCAACCTCCTGATAGTAGCTTTTCATGGCGGCATAGCCGCCGTAGAAGTCGTCGACCGCCTCCTTGGCGGTGTTGCCGCCGCCGTTTACGGCGTAGGTCATTTTATCGCCGGCTACGTCTGTATATACGCTGTACGTGCCGTCTCTGCCGCGCTCAATAAATGCTCTTATGGTTCTCATCGTAGTAAATATTTTTTTTGTCGCCTTCATGGGGGGCTATAGCTTAACCCCCGATGCATCGCTAATTTGTTTTAAGGCACCTCTCGGAACTTCCTGGCTTTGGTGGTTGCTCAATATAAACTCTCTCTCTCTGTTATGGGGCTGAACCATACAGGGTGAGCCCCTCCTCTCTTATAGCAGCAACCATGCTTCTTGAGCCTTCGCTCGACTTCTGAGTATTTCATTTTGTACCTTATGATTACGCCAACAAAGATAGTATATTTACTATCATCTTTCAATGCAATTTGACGCCATATCCGTTAAATAATCTTACACATTACGCCCCACATGATGGCATGGTATCCATGATGCAAAAATAGCCCGCTGCGGGCGGGCTACGAAAGGACATGTTGCGGAAATCAGGCTATTTTTACGGCGGCCAGCGACGCGCCTATTTCGTGGAGCGCTTTTTCGATTTGCTTTTTTCGCTCTGCCGAGGGATTTTTAGTCCCGCAAATGTAGCTCGCCATGAGGCTTTGCGAAATGCCTATCCTGCGAGCTACGCAGGATGCGTTGATTTCGGGGTTGGCTTTGAATGTTTTGCATATGCTATTTTCCGGCTTTTTTTGCATAAAGCCGGCGTAGCTAAGGTCTTCGTCAATTTCCTCCCAGTGTATGCCGAAAGGATCGCACGTGAAATTTTCGCGCTGCTGCTGCGTTGCGTAGCGCAAGCGGAAGTAGTCGGAAAAATTCTGGCTATACACCTTGCCATCTTCAGCTTGTATGTGTATTTGGGCATCATCTACCCAAACTTTTGCTATAACAGCCTCCATATTCATTAATTTTTGCTGAAAAAATCATTCCATTTTTCTATTATCAGCGCTACGTTTTCTTCTACTATGGCTTCTGCAAGCTTAATTTCGCTGTAACTACTCAGGTAGCATATTTCATTGCAAATCACAAAAGTAATAAAAATTCTCCTTGTGGAAACCTTGTGTTCTTTGTGTCTTCGTGGTATTTTTCCAACCACAAAGGAACAAAGTTCACAAAGATTTCACAAAGTGTGTTTTTGTAGTTGTTTTTTTTAACGGAAAGGTCACAAAGGGTACCGGAGTAGCTACCTTTTTTCTTCTCATACGTTTGGGGATTCGGTATTTTAGTGTAATTTTGCTGCTATAAGTACAGCGCAAATGCTAATAAAACACCCTGCTTAAAAAAATGCCTGCAAAAAATTCCCAA
>JAIROF010000192.1 GCA_031257655.1 Prevotellaceae bacterium
ATTTTTTTATGAAATGCCTCCTCCTTAAAAATCGCGACATTTTCAGTTTGGGGTATGATTTTTACATGAATCTCATTATCAGAAAGTAAGGATTCATCAGGTCAGGAGTTCTGAAACTAAAGCGCTTCGCATATCTATTACCTGTTAGCTCCTATTTCCATAGCCATAATCGCTAATGCCCTTTCAGAGCGGGTGGGCGGGTGAGGCGCCATTTTCGTAGGGCGTTGCCCTACGCTAATGCTTGGCGGGCTTTCAGCCCTCGCCGCCGTCATTGGTGACGCAGCGAGGAGCCGGAGCGAAGCAGAGTTCAACGAAGTTAATCTCATCGAAATTTTCATAGCACCTCAAAAAAAGAATTAGCCCATTTATATCAATCAAACATGGACACTACCAAAAAAAGAATTAGCCGAAAAAACAATGTGCAGCAAAACATTTTTAGGATGCTCTGCTGCACATGTCCGCTATGCGCTGCTTGAGGCGCCGATTAGTAGCCCGGGTTTTGCGGCGAAACGCCCGCGTTTATACCGCCGTTGGTGGGGATGGGGAAGCGGTAGTGCTTTCCCTTTACGTTGTCCACCTTTGCGTGCAGGTGCTTATAAATCTTGGCAAAGAAGGCGGCGTTTATGTCGCTATCCGTGAGGCTTGGATTTAGCGCTTTTGCCGTTGTCTTCACGGCAGCTTCATCCTTATAATCCTCCTTGTAGTACTCGTACGTGGGCACTTTTGTGCGGATGGTCGACAGGAGGGTCTTCCAGCGCGCGAGGTTAGTCCACTGCTTCTGCTCAAAGGAGAGCTCGAGGTACCACTCTTTGTACAGGTCGGCTTCGGTGAGCGTGGCGAGGGGCGTTACGCCGGCGCGGCTGCGCAGCTGGTTGACGAGCGGCAGGGCTTCGCTGGCGCGGTTGAGGAAAAGCAAGGCCTCGGCTTTGTAGAGCAGCACCTCGGCGTAGCGAATCTCTATGCGGTTGATGTTGTTGGGCTGACCCTCCTCAGTGCCGGGCGCTACTTCTCTGCTATCTGCCGTATAGCCCTTGCGGTGGATGAACTTGCCAAAGCGGGGCGAGGTAACGGGAAACGCGTACTCGTACTTCTTGTAGGGCGGCGTTGCGCCGGCTTGGGGCTCGTTGGCGTTGTAGAGCTCCGTCACAATGGAGTAGAGCTTGCGCTTGTCGCTGTTGTCAAAGATGTTTACCAGCGTAACGTCTGCCGGGCCAATGTGGTTGTCTGTCCACAGGTCGAAGCGTTCGGTAAAGGGGCAGTGCGTTTGGTGGTTTCCCTGTACGTCGAGGTTGTCACCGTCACCGTCGTGATGGATGGTAAGGATGTGCTCCGTACCCTGATTTTCGCCGCCCACGCCGAAGTTCTTGTTGTAGTCCTCCAGCAGCGCATAGTTGCCGCTGCCGATCACCTTGTCGGCATACTCTATAGCCTTTTGCAAGCGCTCGCTGTTGACGGTGTGGGGAGGGTCTGTCGTGCCGCCGGCAATGTCCTGCACTTGGCTTTGCGAAAGCGGGTTTTGCCCCCACGTGAGGTAGGCGCGCGCAAGGAGCGCGTTGGCGGCGCCCTTGCTGGGGTTTGAGCGGGTGTTGTCGAAGTCCGGCAAGTCGGCTTCGGCTTCGGTCAAATCCTGAATGATTTGCGCGTACACCTCGTCGATGGAATTTCGCGTGGTGTTCACCGGCGTTGCCGTGGACACCACCAGCGGAACCTCCCCGTAGAGCTGCACTAAGTAGAGGTAGGCCAGGGCGCGGATGAGCTTTACGCGGGCTTTCACCAAATCTTTGGTTTCCTGGGAGATTTTTGCGGTAACCTTTGAAGAATCCAGCTTCTCGATGGCAATGTTGGCTGCCCCTATGCTGGAGTAGAGCCGGGTGTAAATTTTTTCGGTGTACCAGTTTGCAGGGTCGGTCTGCAAGCGGCTGGCTAACGGCCCCTCTATATCTTCCGCTCCCTCGAAGCTGATGGTCGTTTCGCTGGTCGATTCCAGCAGGAAGGAGAAGGAGGAGCTGAGCGTTTGCAGCGGCCCATACACTCCGTTGCCCAGCGCTATGGCTTCGGCGTTGGTTTTTACTACTTCGGTGGTTATGACGTTATCTTCGGCGTCGTTACCGTCGTCGCTGTTGCACGCAGAAAGCGCAATGCTTAGGCTAATTGCGGCTAAGAAAATTTTTGTGTTCATTTTTGTGTTGCGTTTATTGGGTTTATAAATTCGTGTTGTGTTCATTGGTTTACGAATGATTTTTGTTGTAAAAAAGCGATTTTAGTTAAAAAAATACGGCGCTCCCTATAGAGCGGGTTGAATGTAGCCCCCAGGCCGTAGCTGGTTTTGCGGGCCTTGCCGCAACATCGCGCAATGGATGACTTGTAGCGTGTTTTTTTCTTTTTCATGGTTTTTTGCAGGTTAAGGTTACACTTTAAAACGTTACATTTACGCCTCCCGAAAAAGTTCTTGCCGTGGGGTAGGTACCCAGGTCAGCGCCTCCGGCCACCTCGGGGTCGTAGCCCTTGTAGGCGGTAATGACCAGCAGGTTTTGGGCGGAGACGAATATCCGCAGCGACCCCGCAGCGGCGAGCGGCAGCTTGGCGGTGTAGCCCAGCGTAACATCTTTGAGCCGCAAAAAGGAGGCATCTTCCACGTAGCGGCTGTCTAAGTAGCCATAGCTGCGGTCGTTTGCCATGTTTTCGAGCCCGGGCAGGATGTTCGAGGGGCGCTCTGCCGTCCAGCTGTTGAGCAGCGCCGCCGATGCGTTGTAGCTGTCGTTGGGCGATTCTAAGTAGCGGCGGAGGTGGTTGTACACCTTGTTGCCCTGCGAGCCTTGCCAGGATATAAAGAGGTCGACGCTGCGGTAGTCGAGCGTTGTTTGCAGCCCGCAGGTAAGGTTGGGCTGGATGCTGCCCAGCGGGATGCGGTCGTATGCGTTGATGGCGTTGTCGGGTACGCCGTTGGGTCCGCTCACGTCGGCAAGCTTCAGGTCGCCGGGCCGGGCAAGGCCGTGCGGCGTTGACGGCAGCAGCGAAACGTCTTCGCCGGCCTGCACAATGCCATCAAACACCAGCCCAAAGAACGTGCCGAGCGATTCGCCTACCTGTAGCACCTCCTCCTCGCTACGCCCGAGTATCAGGCGGTCGCCGGCGCCCATTTTGGCAATTCTGTTAACGTTTCGGGCAGCGTTGGCCGCTACGCTCCACTTCAGCTTTTTCCGCTTAATGAGCGCAACGTTCAGGGCAACCTCCACGCCCCGGTTGGTTACGCTGCCCACGTTCACCAGCTGAACGGTACCCAGCGTAGGATTCACCGGAACCTCCAGCAGCAGGTCGGCGGTTTCCTTGTAGTAAACGTCGGCCGCCAGCGAAACCCGGCGCCCGAGCAGCTCCGCATCCACCCCAGCGTTGTACTGCGCGGTGCTTTCCCACTTCAGGTTTTTGTTCCCAACGTTGGTTTGGCGGTAAGCCGTTGCGCCGTTGTAGCGGCTGGCAGCAAAGGTTTGGGCGTACTCATAGTCGCCTATCTCCTGGTTGCCCACCGTGCCGCAGGTAAGCCGCAGCTTGAGCGCGTTGAGCAGCCTAACGGGTTTCAGAAACGCCTCCTCGTTCACGTTCCACGACACGCCCACCGAAGGAAAGTACCCCCAGCGGTATTTTTTGGCAAAGCGCGATGACTTGTCGCCCCGGATGGTTGCCGTCAGGTTGTATCGCCCCAGCAGGCTGTAGTTCACCCGCCCCAGCAGCGAGTGCAGGTTGGACTTCGACACGCCCGAAACCGGCGCGTAGGGGCTTGCGCCGTCGGCCAGGTTGTTTGCGCCCAAGTCTTCGTTGGTAAAGTGCGAGGTGAGGTTGACGTTGTAGTTCGTTTGCGTATGCTGCCAGGTGTAGCCCCCCAGCACGTCGATGAGGTGGTCGCGGTTGAGCTGCCTTGTGTAGGTGAGCGTGTACTCCGCCTGCGACACGGTTTGCCGCTTGTTGCCGATAGCGCCAAGCCCCACCTGCTCCAGCCCGAGCGCGGTGTAGGAGGGGGCGAAAAAGTTTTGGGTAACGTAGCTCGAGTAAACGCCGGCGCTCACCTTTGCGCTCAGGCCGCCGGCTATGCTGTACCGAGCGTAGGCATTCCCCAGCAGGGTGGCGTTGATCGTTTGTCCGGTGCTGCTGTTCAAGTCCGACACAGGGTTGGCGGTAGTGCCGTCGCGCATCAGGTAGGAGTACTCAAAGGGATTTTCGTAGTTGTAGCTGCCGTCTGCCGCGTAAATGGGCACCACCGGCGGCATGTAGAGCGCATAGGTGAGCGAATTGGCAATGCCCCTGGAGTAGGGCGATGAGTTGTAGTTTACCTCCTCAAAGGTTGTCAGGCTGTTTTGCGTGGACTTACCGGCGGTAGCCGCAACGCCCACCGTCAGCTTATCCTTTGCCAGGCTTTTGTCGATGTTCACCCGCGCGCTGTAGCGCGTAAAGCCGGAGTTGAGCACAATCCCGTTTTGGCTGGCGTAGCTTCCTGCCAGCAGGTAGCGCAGCGGGTTGCTGCCGCCGCTGCCGCCGCTGAGCGAAACCTCGTGCGCTTGGGAAACGCCCGTTCGCAGCACGGCGCTTTGCCAGTCGTACCCTTCGCCGAGCTGCGCAATTTCTTCGTCGGTGTACTTCCCCTTGTTCAGGAAAAAGTCTTTCTGCATGCGCGCCCACTGCGTAGCGTTGAGCAGCGACAGCTTTTTGGCCGGCGTATCCCACCCCACGCTATACCGGTACCTTACGTTATCGGCGTTGTGCGCTCCCTTTTTCGTGGTGACGATAATCACGCCGTTGGCGCCGCGCGACCCGTAGATGGCCGTTGCCGAAACATCCTTCAGCACCTCTATCGACGCTATATCCGAGGGGTTGATGGCGGCCAGCGGATTCAGGCTGCCTTCAATGCCGCCTATTCCCGTCTTGGTAGAAGTCCCGTCGCTGTAGAAGATAAAGCCGTCCACTACGTAGAGCGGCTCGTTGCTTGCGGTAATGGAGTTTCCGCCGCGGATGCGGATGCTGGCGCCGGCGCCGGGCTGCCCCGACTGCTGCGACACGCTAACGCCCGCCACCGCCCCCCCCAGCAGCTTGTCTATGGAGGCGGCGGGATGATCCAGCACCGCCTGAGACACCGAAGCCACCGACCCCGTAAGCTCCTTGCGCTTCTGCGAGCCGTACCCCACCACCACCACCTCTTCGATGTAGCTCACATCCTCCGTGAGCAGCACCCGCAGCGGAGCGCCCGCCTCGTACACCTCCACCTCCTGTAGCGCATACCCCAGCAGGCTAAAGGTGAGCGTAACGGGCAGCGAAGCGCCGGTGCGGAGCAGAAACTTGCCCTCGGCGTCGGTGCTGGCCCCGGAGGTCGTGGCGGGAATTACCACCGCCACACCGGCTACCGGCTTGCCCGTGCGCCCGTCGAGCACCCTACCCTCAATCTCCAGCGCCTGGGATAGCGCCGTGCACGGCAGCATCAGCGCCAGCAGCGCGCCTATCCGCTTCGACGACGAAAATAGGTTGGCCCACCATGCTTCTATAAAAGAAAAGGAAGATGCCGAGCAGCAGGCAGGGCGCTGTAATTTATTGCCCCAAGCTGCTCGAAAAAAGTGATAAATTTCGTATACTACGCGCGCACGAGGGTTACGTAACTCATTGAGCAGTGTGTGTGTGTGTGTGTGTGTGTGTGTGTGTGTGTGTGTGTGTGTGTGTGTGTTACTTGCGTGTGCGGACACATTTTGTAATTGGGGTGCGCCTGTGCGTACCCTGTGCGTGTCGTCCCGCCGGCTATTGCGCTCAACATAACGGCTATTTTTTATATGAATAAAAGAGGAGGCCAAACTTTTTTCGGGCGTCAAGAGTTTCATTTTTTTTGATTTTTTTTTGGCAGAAATTATTGCCAAGTTGACGCTGCAAAGGTAGCGAGGTGAAATAGGATTGTAAATACCATAAAGATGGTATTTTTTTTGGGGGGGGACACCGCCGGCGATTTGGGTTGTGCTCGCATGTTGCGCAGAAAGCGCGTCTCAGCGACGAAAGGGCGGCAAAAGAGTGAAGAAATGGCGGCAAAATGGCGGCAAAAGGGCGGCAAAATATCGTCGTAGAGGCGCATGGCGTGCGTCTTACGACGAAGGCGCTGAGGCGCGATGCGCGTAGCATGCGCTATTAGCTCCGCACGGTCGGGAGCTGCAAATTGTTTTTTTAGCGCACTTCAAAAAATGAAATAGCCGAAAAGACGAGTTGCTCCACTGCCTGACTTGTTGGAAATAAAGCGACGACAGCCTTGTAGGGGCGTCGGTACAAGTGTTTGCGCAGGGGGGGTAGACGGGCAATTTTTCAGCCCTGTTCAGCGGAATTGCTGTTGCAGCCCGTTGCCTTCAGTAGCCGCTCGATATTTTCTACGTAGTCCAGCGAGGTGTCGACGTAGAACGCCAGCTCGGGCACCACGCGCAGCTGGTTTCTCACGCGCTTGGCAAGCGCTGCGCGGATGCGCTTTTCGTTAAGGGAAGCCTTAACATCGTTGGCTTTTTCCGAAGGGAAAATGCTTATCATCACTTTGGCGTAGCTGAGATCGGGGCTAACCTCAACCCCCATAACGGTGAGCAGCGCACCGCCATACGCCGCCATTCCCTGGCGCTGAATGATTTCGCCTATATCTTTTTGCAGCTGTCGCCCTACCTTGAGCTGTCGCGTTGTTGCCATAAGTTGGAGTTTTGAATTGTAAGCCGATGCCAAAAGTAAAAAAAAATGGGGAAATGGCAATGCGGTATTTGCGCAAATTTGGTGCTGTTTACTGTTGAGGAGAAGCCGAAACCTTACCGCTGCCCAACAACCCCCATATACTTAATGCAGCCGCTCGCACTTTTTTTTTTGAAATTCCGGCCCTTCCCCGATGTGCGGCAAGGCACCGAAAAATTCCGATAAGTTTAACCGGAATGCTTTGGAACGGGCGGCTTTCATGCTCCTCAACAGCTGTTTTAGCCGAGTGGGGGTTGCTCTTTTATCAATTTAGGCAACCATGTTGGTAATATTTCCCTGCAAATATACGCAAAATATCTCTTAGAACGGGGGCGAAAATGGCGATTTGCTTTTTTAGCGCGCAGATGGCGCAGATTTTAAGGATTTGCACAGATTTCAGCCATTTCTCCACCCGTGTAAATCATTAACAATCTGCCGTATCTGTGCACTATCTTCGTACAAAACCATGCCGTGCGCAGCATAAATGTTTCTCCGGTATCAAAAAAAGCCATCTTTTTGTACACTCCAGCGTACAAAATATGGCATAAAAATGGCGAATTTGCCGGAAAATGCTTTCTCCGGTATCAAAAAAATCCGTCTTTTTGTACACTCCAGTGTACAAAATATGGCATAAAAAATATCGACTTTTCCGAAAAAATGCTTTCTGCGGTATCAAAAAAAGCTATCTTTTTGTACACTCCATTGTACAAAATATGGCATAAAAAATGGCGACTTTTCCGGAAAATGCTTTCTGCGGTATCAAAAAAATCCATCTTTTTGTACACTCCAGTGTACAAAATATGGCATAAAAAATATCGACTTTGCCGGAAAAATGTTTTTCCGGTATCAAAAAAATCCGTATTTTTGTACACTCTAATGTACAATATACAATAAAAAATGGATACGCTGGTAGAAAAATCGTTTCAGAAAGTGCGGGAGGTTGACGTCCGTACCGTCCGGAGCATAATGGATAAAATCGACTGGAGCGACCGCCTGATAGGCGTTCGCGGAGCAAGAGGCGTTGGCAAAACCACGCTTTTGCTGCAACGAATCAAGAAATTTTTGGGCAATACGCCCGAAAGTCTGTACGTGTCGCTTGACAATCTCTGGTTTGCAGAGCACAGCCTGCTGGATTTGGCGGACTTTTTTGTAAAACGAGGCGGGAAGTTTTTGTTGCTCGACGAAGTGCATAAATACCCGAGCTGGCCGCAGGCAATAAAAAACCTGTACGACGATTTTCCCGATTTGAAAGTGGTGTTTACCGGCTCATCGCTGCTCGAAATCCTGAATGCCCGCGCAGACTTGAGCCGTCGAGCCATGATGTATGATATACAAGGGCTTTCGTATCGTGAATTTTTAAATATTACCCAAAAGACCGACTTTCGGGAAGTTGCGCTGTCGGATATTTTGACAAGTCAAAAAGAAATTTCGGACGAAATTCTGAAAAAGGTAAAGCCGCTGCAATTTTTCAGCGATTATCTCCGCTACGGCTACTACCCGTTTTTTACAGAAGGAATTACAAAGTTTGCCCGTCGCCTGGAGGAGGTTACCAGCCTCATTTTGGAGGTGGAGCTGCCGCTACTTCGAAATGTTGAAACCGCATATGTTCCAAAAATCAAGCAGGTTCTGCAGATTGTTGCCGAATCCGTTCCCTTTATTCCCAACATCAACAGCTTGAGTAACCGCATTGGAATTCACAGAAATACGCTTCTGTCATACCTCTACTATTTACAGGAAACATACCTGATAAATAATTTGCACAAAGATGTTTCGGGAATTAACAAGCTGCAAAAACCCGACAAAATTTATCTCGAAAATACCAATCTTGCCTACGTTTTGGCAGAGCAAAACACCAATATTGGAAATATGCGCGAAACATTTTTTGCCAATCAGCTGTCATATAATCACCATATTGAGTATCCGGTTCAGGGCGATTTTCGGGTGGATAAGAAATATCTGTTTGAAATTGGCGGAAAGAGCAAAACCAGCAGGCAAATAGAAGGGAATCACAGCGCCTACATTGCTGCCGACAATATAGAATACGGTTTCGACCGAAAAATTCCGCTTTGGCAATTCGGTTTTTTGTATTAAATTTCGTCTATATCAGCGGATTTCGTAAGCTGTGCAAGGTAATCGCCGGGATGCATACCCAACTCCGCTCGGCGTAGCGTCCACGCTCCGCTCGGCGTAGCGTCCACGCTACGCGGGGGGGCGAAAATGGCGATTTGCTTGTTTGGGTATGAGCTTCATCTGCTGCTTTTCTGGCGGCAGCGGAAATATGCTGCATATCGCTACGCAGATTTTGCTTGTCGTGTGCAATGCCAACATAATCAACAGGATAGCTGTAAAAAAAATAGTTCTTCGGCTGCCGACGAAAATATGCCTTGCATTTTTTTTAGTCTGATGATGGTATTCCTCATATTTCTACTATTAAAATCGCTACAAATTACAAAAGAAACCACTACCGACGCCACTCCCCACATGTTCTAATAACAATTTGATTTTTATGAGATTACAAGTTTTCTATGCGTTTTTGCATTATCTACCGACACTTTTTTCTGCTCGGCCAAAAGCGCAATTTGTTTATGTTTATGCACCTCTGCCGGTATATTCACGCCTAAATAGGCAGCGGGCTTGCGCGGCGCTATGCCCAGCTCCTCGCAGCTCTCAAAGTAGCTCTCTATGCCGTTTTCAAAATCGGCTCGCAGCTCATCAATATCGTTGCCCTCGTATAGGATAAGGTCGTGCTTTAGCCCTAAAACTTCGCCCACAAGGCTGCCATCAGCCTCGTATTCAATGCTGCCGGTATAGCCTTTGTATTCCAAGTAATCCATTTTATTTTCCCTCCTGTTTTTTGGGGAATTCAACTTCAATAAAATGCCCCGCTATAAGGGTTGTATATATTTTTTTCAGTGCAATTTCTTTAATTGGCTTTCCTTGCTGATGAGGTTTGTGAAAATCAATAGAGGTTGTTGATTGCAAATTGGTAAACTTTACGCGCGCCCCCCGAGGTTTTTCCTTTGTTGCTCATTGAAAAACCCAGCGCCGTTAGCAGCTTTACCAGCTCGTCGAAAGTAAAGTCCTTTGGCAGCGCCAAAAACCGTCTTATCAGCTTTTCTTTAGTACTCACGATGCGTATGGAATGTAATTTGCTACAAGGTAAATGTTTCGGCATAAATTGATGATACGAGGTCATCTACCGACACTTTTTCAGCTCAATCAAAAGCATAAATTTGCTCATGCGCCTCTACCGGTACGCTCACGTTTAAGCTGGCAGCGGGCTTGCGCGGCGCTATGCCCAACTCTTCGCAGCACTCAAAGTAGCTCTCTATGCCGTCTTCAAAATCGGCTCGCAGCTCATCAATATCGTTGCCCTCGTATAGGATAAGGTCGTGCTTTAGCCCAAGCACTTTACCCACAAAGCAGCCATCTGCTTCGCTGTATTTCACGCTACCGGTGTAGCCTTTGTAGTGTAAGTAATTCATACTCCCCATTTTGTAGCCCCAACAGGACTCGAACCTGTATTTAAAGTTTAGGAAACTTCCGTTCTATCCCTTGAACTATAGGGCCAACCTCAGCTGCAATTCTTAATTCCTAATTCTTAATTCTCTCAGTACGCCCACTTGAGGTAGGCTGCTCCCCAGGTGAACCCTGCGCCAAACGTGGCGATGACGATGTTGTCGCCTTTCTTGAAGCGTTTTTCAAAGTCCCACAGGCACAGCGGCACCGACGCCGCCGAGGTGTTGCCCACCCGGTGAATGTTTATCAGCACCTTATCTTCCTCCAGCCCCATCCGGTTGCGGACGGAGTCGATGATGCGCAGGTTGGCCTGGTGGGAGATGAAGTAGTCGATGTTGTCGTGCGTCAGGTTGTTGCGCTTGAGGATCAGCTCGGTTGCCGTTGACATGTTGGTTACGGCGTGCCGGTACACGGCGTTGCCGTCCTGAAAGATGAAGTGCTCGCGGTTGCGCACCGTGTCTTCGGTGGGGGGGTAGGCCGAGCCGCCGGCTTTCTGGTAGAGGAACTGCCGGCCTACGCCGTCGGAGTGGAGCGTCACGTCCTGCATGCCAAGCCCGTCGAGGTTGGGCTCTACCAGCACGGCGGCGGCGCCGTCGCCAAACAGGGGGCAGGTTTTGCGGTCGGTGTAGTCGACGAGCGCCGACATTTTTTCGCCGGCCACCACTATCACCTTTTTGCGCGCGCCGGTTTCGATAAAGTTTCTGGCAATGGTGTACCCGTAGAGGAACCCCGAGCATCCGGCGTTGACGTCGAAGGCAAAGGCGTTTTTGATGCCGGCCTTGTCGCAGATGATGCAGGCGGTGGAGGGAAAAATCATGTCGCCCGTCACCGTGGGGCAAATGAGCAGGTCTATTTCGTCCGGCGAGGCGCCTGTTTTTGCGAGCAGCTGCTCCACGGCTTTTACGCCCATTTCGGACATGCCCGCGCCTTCGCCCTTTAGGATGTGCCGCTCGCTGATGCCCGTGTGCCCTACTATCCACTCGTCGGTGGTGTCGACCATGCGGCTCAGCTCGTCGTTGGTGAGGATGTAGTCGGGGATGTATCCTCCTATGCCGGTTATGGCTGCGGTAATTTTAGGCATGAGCGTTGTTGTTTAGTGCGATTTTTACTTTTTCGGCCAGCTGCGCTTTTATCACGCGCTCGGTTTGCAGGATCATGACTTTCACCGCCTGTATGCTGGAGTGGCCGTGCCCTATCACCACCGTAGAGTTGACGCCGATGACGGGTGTTCCGCCGTACAGCTCGTAGTTGAAGCGGTCAAAAAATTCGTTTTTAACGCCCTGCTCGTGCGCGAGTGCGTACATGGCTTCGGCCTGCTTGAGGACGATGTTTCCCACAAAGCCGTCGCAGACAATAACGTCGGCAATGGTTCCGAAGTAGATTTTGTTGCCCTCTATGTTGCCTACGAAGTTGAAGTTGCGCGAATTTTTCATCAGCGCGTGCGCCGCGAGGGTGAGGAGGTTTCCCTTTTCCTCTTCTTGGCCGTTGCTCAGCAGGGCTACGCGGGGGTTTTCTATGCCCAGCACGTTTTTGGCGTAGATGGCGCCCAGCATGCCGAACTGGCAGAGCATTTCCGGCTTGCAGTCGGCGTTCAGGCCGGCGTCTACCAGCAGCGCCAGCTTGCCGTTGGCCTGCGGGATGAAGGTGGGGATGCACGGGCGCACTACGCCTTCGACCGATTTTACGGTGTACATGGCGCCTACGAGCATGGCGCCGGTGCTGCCGGCGCTGGCAAAGCCATCTATTTCTTTTTTGGCGAGCGCATGGAAGCCAACGGCTATGCTCGAATCCGGTTTTTGCTGGAAGGCTTTTGCCGGATGGTCGCCCATTTCGATAGCCTGCGTGGCATGCGCTATGTCTACCTGCGCGGCGTCGAAGCCGGCTTGCGCCATAGCGGTTGCTATTTTTTCTTTGTCGCCAAAGAGCACCATGCGGCTGCCCTTTGCCAGCTCGCCGTACGCCTGCATCACGCCCTGCACCACTGTTTCGGGGGCATGGTCGCCGCCCATTACATCAATGCCTATTCTCATCTGATTTAATTATTAGCCCCCTCTGCCTTCTGCTGCCTTCCTTGTGCGCCCGCTTCCCCTGCCTGCCTGCGGGGGGAGGGTGCCGGGCTGCCGGCCGGCCGAAAAGCGGAGAAACAGAGAAGTGGGTTAAACGTTAGCCATCTGTACGCTGTGCTGGCCTGCGCCCCGCAGCGTACGCTGATGATGCTGTAACCTTGGCTTATGCCGTAACCTGCTTTTCGACCGCCAGGCGACCCCGGTAGTACCCGCACTCGGGGCAAACGCGGTGAAACAGCGTGGTGGCGCCGCAGCTCGAGCACGTGCTGAGCGTGGGAGCTGTTGCCTTGTAGTGCGTTCTGCGCTTGTTGCGGCGCTGCTTGGAAATTTTTGATTTGGGATGTGCCATACCGTAAAGATGCTTAAATGTTAGTTAGTTGCTTAATCTATTTTTTGGGTTTAACGAAATTACGCTTGCGCTACTTTGGTGTACTACCGGCGCGCTGCGCCGCCGCCGCGAGCTTGCTCCACGGCGAATTTTCCTCCTTTACGCGCCGGGCTTCCTGCTGCAGCTCGTGCAGCTTGGCCAGCATGTCCTTGTTGCAGGTGCTGCGCCCCTGCTCGTCGTTGGGGTGCAGGCGCTGCATGGGCAGGCTGAGGCAAATGCTTTCGTAGAGGTACTGCGCGAGGTCGACCTCCGTGTCGCCGGGCTGCAGGTGCATCACCTCGTCTTCGGCAAAGCCGTCCTGCTCCGCCTCGCCGGTGAAGCTCACGGTGAGCGTGCCCTCAAACGCAACGGGCGCAAAAAATTCGTCCAGGCACCTGTCGCACGCTACCTTCACGCTGCCCTCCATGCCTACGGCCAGCGCCATAAAGCTGCCCGCTTTTTCGGCGTCAACGCGCACGCTTACGTGCCCTTCCGATATTTCCGAGCCTTCAAACCGCCGGAAAAAGCCATCGTTCACCTCAAACCGGAACGTGTGCCTCCCCTGCGGCAGGCTGCCATACGCTATGCCGTATGGAGGCAGGCTGTCTATTTTGCTCATTACACCTTGCTGCACTTAAATCTACTCAAATGCAAAGCGGACAAAGGTAATATTTTTTTCGCAGTTGTGCAAAAATTGTTAAAAAAAGATGCGCTTTACGAGGAAAAAGGGCGAAGAAAGGGTTGATATACAACAAAAAGGTGGCGAAAGCAAAAGCCGCAAAAAAATGCCCATTGCTTTTTGGGGGAGGGGCGATTGTTCGGCAGAAGCTTTAGCCCGTCTACGCTGCGTTGGAGCGGGGGGCAGCGCTACGCCACGCCGGCATGCCCGAACGCCGATTTTTTGTGATTTGAATGGTTGCTGTGATGCGCCAACATGCGCCATTAATCGCTCATGCTACGCAGAAAGCGCGTCTCAACGACGAAAGGGTGGTGAAAGGGCGGCGAAAGGGCGACGAAATGTCGCCGTAGAGGCGTATTGGATGCGTCTCACGACGAGAGGGCGCTGAGGCGCGATGCACAGCGAGGCGCACGCCGTGCGTCTCTACAGCGCTATGCGTCGCACCGTGCGTAATCATTCAAATCAAAAAAAATCACCTGTCCGGCGTAGGGGTAGCTCCATGCGGAGCTGCGTGTGGGTGCTTTCAGCTCGCAGCGGTAATTTGGCGGCGGCGGTTTTTTTCGTGCCGCCGGATGTGCGCCAGCATGTTTGCCGCTACCAGCACCGATGCCAGCGCCAGCAGGGTGCTCACGGCGGTTTCGACCTCCAGCGATTCGAGGTTTACGCCGCGCCGCGCCGCGTAGAAGCTGGCGCAGACGGTGACGGCGTTGTTGGTGAAGTGCGCAATGATGGGTAGCCACAGGCTGCCGCTCCAGTAGAGCAGGTAGCCAAACAGCGCCCCAAGGAGGAAGCGGGGGATGAAGCCCTCCAGCTGCACGTGTATCGCGCTGAAGATTGCCGCCGACAGGAGGATGGAGAGGTGCGGCCGGCTTGTCCAGCAGCACAGCAGGCGCTGCAGGTAGCCGCGGAACAGCAGCTCCTCGCCCACGGCCGGCATCAGGGCTACCACCAGCAGGTTGAGCATCAGGGTGCCCGCATCGGGCGAAAAGATGAGCGCCATCGTCAGCTTGGTCGTCTCCTGGTCGATGCGCGTAGCCCACTCGGGGAGCGGGAGCTGCGCGTTGACGTTGGCCGAAAAGCTGATGAACGGAATGGAGGCAACGATGGCCAGCGCCGTCAGCACGGCGCTTTTGGGCGCAGGCGGGCGCGCTGCGCCGAGAACAATGCAGGCCCGCCTGCGCCAAATGAGCAGCGCGGCCAGCGCGGGCGGCAGCAGGAACACCCCCACGCTCTGCACCGCCATCAGGTAGCGCGCCAGCGCAAGGCGGTGCACGGAAAGCCCCGCCGACGCCTCCGAAGGCGAAAACCCAAAGGCCGGGGCAAGCGCCATGCCAACAGCGCCCGTCAGCGGCAGCGCGCAAAACAGGACGAGCAGCAGCAGCAAAAGCTGCATCGGCGGATTTACTACGAATATCTTTTTCATGCGCGATTCAACACCTCGGCCTGCGGCATGGCCGTTAGCCTAAAAAAAGAGGCTGCCCGCATAGCGAATGAGCCAGCCTCCTTTCCGGTAGATAAAAAAACGTGTTTATGCAGGGCTAATTGCGCCCGTTGGACAAGCGTCCGCGCAAGTGCCGCAGTCGGTGCAAATATCAGGGTCTATCTGGTAAATATCCCCCGGCGAAATTGCCTCAACCGGACACTCGTCAATACACGTACCGCAAGCGGTACAATCTGTGCTAATTTTATGCGCCATTTTTTATAAAGATTTGGTTAACTGTAGCGCAAATGTATGAATAATACGTCGAAAAACCAAATGTCAACAATTTTTTGCTTCCCCAATGGCAATCTTACCGTATTAAATACTAACTTTGTAGGCTCTTGAAAAAAATTATGGAGATAAAAATACAGCCAAATGCGCGGTACACGGTGCTTGGCAGCGGCAGCTGGGCTACGGCTATCGCAAAGCTGCTCACCGGCAACCTTGCCAACGTGGGGTGGTACGTGCGCGAGCAGGAGTTCGCTGACCGCATCGCAAAGGACGGCCGCAACCCGCAGTTTCTGACGGAGGTGGAGCTCGACGCCAGCCGGCTCACGCTCTACGCCGACGTAAACCAGGCCGTGCGCAGCAGCGACGTCCTCATTGTGGTCATCCCCTCCGCCTTTGTTGAGGTGTGGATGGAGGGGCTCGCGGTGAGCCTGAAGGATAAGTTTATCGTATCGGCCGTGAAGGGAATTTTGCCGGAGGGCAACAAGACCGTGCTGGAGTACATGCACGACGCCTTTGGGGCGGAGTTTGCCAACATGGGCATCGTGACCGGCCCCTGCCACGCGGAGGAGGTCGCCCTCAAGCGCCTCTCCTACCTCACGTTTGCCTGCAAAGACCCGGAAAACTCCCGCGCCGTGGCGCGGGTCTTTTCCGGACAGTTCCTGCGCCCCGTCTTCAGCACCGACATTCACGGAACGGAGTACGCCGCCGTGCTCAAAAATATCTACGCGGTGGCCGCCGGCATCTGCCACGGGCTGGGCTTTGGCGACAACTTTCAGGCGGTGCTCGTGAGCAACGCCCACGTGGAGATGAAGCGATTTCTGCAAACCGTATTCCCGGCGCAGCGCGAGCCGGCAAACTCGGCCTACCTCGGCGACTTGCTGGTTACCTGCTACTCGCAGTTCAGCCGAAACCGAACGTTTGGCAACATGATAGGCAAGGGATACCGCGTTAAGGACGCGCAGCTCGAAATGAGCATGGTGGCCGAAGGATACTACGCCACCAAGTGCATGCACGACCTGAACGCTACCTACAAGGTGGAGCTGCCCATCGCCAACGCCATGTACAAAATTCTCTACGAAGGCGCAAACGCCCAAAAGGAAATCAACAACCTGACGGAAACGCTGAGCTGATTTAGGAATTGAGAATTGAGAATTGAGAATTGAGAATTGGCGCAGGCGTGTAGGGGCAGGGCACGCCCTGCCCTATGCAATTTAGGTTGGGGTTTTTAGAGGTTTCCCTTAGAAATTTTGCATTATTCATTAATTTATTATTATTATGCTACATTTAGACATATCAAAAACATTGGGCACGGTGAGCGCTGCCGAGCTGATTGCGCTGTACGGCAAAGCCACAAGCGCCCTGCGCGCGCTTCACGCGGGCAGCGGAAAGGGGAGCGACTTTCTGGGCTGGCTCCACCTGCCGACTTCCATTTCGGCTGCCGACATCGCCGACATACAGGCTACCGCCGCCAAGCTGAGCGCCGGCGCAGAGGTGGTGGTCGTGATCGGCATTGGCGGCTCCTATCTGGGCGCAAAGGCGGTGATCGACGCGCTGTCGCACACCTTTGCTGCGCTGCAGGACAAAAGCAAGCGCAAAGCGCCGCTGGTGCTGTTTGCCGGGCAAAATATTGGCGAAGACTACCTGGCGGAGCTGATGGAAATTCTACAGGGCAAATCGGTGGCCTGCATCGTCATCTCCAAGTCGGGCACCACCACAGAGCCGGCGCTGGCGTTCCGCATCATCAAAAGCTTTCTGGAGCAAACCTACGGCAAGAACGAGGCAAAAAATCGCATCGTGGCCATCACCGACAAGTCGCGCGGCGCCCTGCGCAGCATGGCCGACAAGGAGGGCTACAAAACGTTTGCCATCCCCGACAACATAGGCGGACGGTTTTCTGTGCTCACGCCGGTAGGCCTGCTGCCCATCGCCTGCGCCGGCATCGACGTTGCCGCGCTGGTGCAGGGCGCGGCGGAAATGGAAAAAAGCACGGGGGCCAACGTCCCCTTTGAGGAAAACATTGCAGCGCAGTACGCAGCCCTGCGCAACGCCCTCTACGCAAAAGGCAAAAAGGTGGAGGTGCTGGCCAACTTCAACCCCAAGCTGCACTTCGTTGCCGAGTGGTGGAAGCAGCTCTACGGCGAAAGCGAAGGAAAAGACGGAAAGGGAATCTTTACGGCAAGCGTGGACTTTACCACCGACCTCCACTCGCTGGGGCAGTACGTGCAGGACGGCGAGCGCATGCTGTTTGAAACCGTGCTGAGCGTGGCAAAAACGAAGCACCGGCTGACCGTTCCGCCCGACAAGGACGACTTGGACGGGCTGAACTTCCTCGCCGGCAGGCGCGTAGACGAGGTAAACCGAATGGCCGAGCTGGGTACGCAGCTGGCGCACGTGGACGGCGGTGTGCCAAACATCCGCCTTGAGCTCTCAGACCTGAGCGAGTACACCCTTGGAGAGCTGATGTACTTCTTTGAAAAAGCGTGCGGCATAAGCGGGTACATGCTTGGCGTAAATCCCTTTGACCAGCCCGGCGTGGAGGCCTACAAGAAAAATATGTTTGCCCTGCTCGAAAAACCGGGATACGAAAAGGAAACAGAGGCAATTAAAAAGAGAATATAGCGCTACAAAAAAAGCGAGCATGTTCGCCAAATCTAAAGCTAACGGGATAAAATCTACATGCAGGCATTATCCGATTCATCAACAAAAATCATAATGGTATGAAAAAAATCAAGGTAAGTGTTGCCACCCTGTTGGTTGGCACAAGCATGGTGCTAATGTCATCGTGCATCGGGTCGTTTGGCCTGTTCAACAAAGTGTTGACCTGGAACAGCAAGGCGACCAACAATAAGTTTGTCAACGAGCTTATTTTTCTGGGGCTATTCGTTCTCCCGGTGTACGAAGTTTCGCTCTTTCTCGACGGAGTCTTGTTCAACTCGCTGGAGTTTTGGACGGGCAAGTCGCCCATAGCCGGCGCTGAGACCACCGTGAAGGGGAGCAAAGGCGAATACCACGTGAAAGCCACCGCCACCGGCTACCACGTGGAGCTGATTGGCAGCACCGCATCGGCAGATTTCCTGTTCGACGAAGCCTCCAAAACGTGGACGCTGAACGAAAACGGCACGTCGACCCCGCTGGTGCAGTTTGTTGACGACAACACCGCCAAGTTCTACTTTGGCGCCTCCGAAATGACGGTGAACATGGCGAACACGCTCAACCTGCTCGCCGCGCGCTAACTCCTGCAAGTTCGCTTGCAGAAGCGCCCCGCTGCGCTGCCCTGCCCCGAAAAGGGGCAAGGGCAGCGCAGCTTTTTTTTGTGCGAGACCTCGTTGCCGTGCTGCACCCCGTTGCCGAGGGCATTCGTCCGGCCTGAGCCGGTCGAATGCCTGCGACTTTGTGGTGCAGCGAGCAATGGCCTGAGCTTATCCGGGTAAAACGATGGTGTTGTAGGACTTGGGCTTTAAGGTGAGCGAGAGCTGGCGTTTGCCCACCCGAATCACCGGCGTTACCTCTGTCTCCTTGCCGTTGTGGAGGATTAGGACGTAGGCGCCGTCTGCATTTCGGAAGGCGAGCAAGTCGGTGAATGCGCCGGCGACGGGAAGCAATCTTGCCCCCGGCAGCACGTAGTGGCTGGCATGCTTTAGCAGGAAGTATTCGTAGGTAAGCTTGTAGGTTTTATCGGCAGGGTTTACGGTAACCAGCGAATTTTGCTGCCATCCCCACCGGCTCATGCCGCCCTCGAAGAGGGCGGCATGAGCCGGTACTCGTACACGTTGGCGCCGTGGTTAAAGTAGTGCTTCATCAGCTCCCAGGAGTAGTCGCAATGCGACCATTCGTTGCGTCCGTTTCCGCACTCCTGTTCGGTTTGGTAAATTTTGAGCGCTGGGTATTTTTCGTGAATTGCGCCGATGGCATGCTTTCCTGCCCACTGGAATCCAACGCCGGCAATGTACTTGCTCGATCTGGGGACCTCATGTTTTTGCATTTTACTCTACTCCCCAGCTCACGTTCGGGCTGTCGCCCACAGCAAGCTCCAGCTTGCCGCCGTTTACGATGTCGGCATAGTCGATGTAGCAGCGGTTGTATGCTTTGCCGTTGAGCTTAGCCGACTGTATGTAGCGGTTCTGCGGGGAGGCGCCGGCAGCGGTTACCGTAAACGTTTTTCCGTTGGGAAGATTCCACACAACGCGGTCGAACTGCGGGGTGGTCAGCTCAAAGCGCGTTTCGCCCGGGCATATCGGATGGATGCCGCTTGCGGTCAGCACGTACCATGCCGACATTTGCCCAACGTCTTCGTTGCCTATCAGCCCGTTTACGCCTGTTTTGTAGGCATTGTCGCAGATAAATCGCGTCCAGCGCTGCGTTTTCCAGGGTTCGCCGAGGCGGTTGTAGAGGAAGGGGATGTGGTGCACCGGCTCGTTGCTGTGGTTGTAGTAGTCGTTCCAGCGGAAGTCGGCGGGCGTATTTTCGAACATGTTGTCCAGGTCGGCAACGGCGGCTTTTCGTCCGCCCATCAGCTCGGCCATTCCGTCCACGTCGTGAGGCACAAACCATCCCTGCTGGTAGGGGTTTGATTCGGCGCTGCCGTAGTCGTGCTGCAGGCGTCCTTTGGGGGGCAGCGGGGCAAAGGAATCGTCGCTCTGTCGCGGGCGAAACCAGCGCATCTCGTCGTTGTCCCAGATATTTCGGTACGATTGGGAGAGGCGGAGGTACTTTTCCTGTTCGGACGTTTTGCCCAGCATTCGCGCCAGCTCGGCCATGCACCATTCGGTGTAGGCATGTTCGAGGGTACGCGATATGTCGCCCGAGTGTCCGCGCTGTTCGTTGCCAAACCGTTCGGATGTTGCCGCAGCGTATTTCCAGGCCAGCTCGGGGTCGAATCCGCGAATGCCCTTGGCGTAGGCGTCGGCAATGACGGATATGGCGGGGTTTCCCACCATGCAGCCGCTGTATGCGTTCAGCAGCTCCCAGCGCTCCAGGTAGCCCTTTCCGCTTTCGTCGGCAAGCGTCACGAGCGAGTTGACCAAGTCGTTGATGATGTCGGGCGAAATGATGGTCAGCAGCGGCATTTGGCTTCGGAAAACGTCCCAGCCGCTAAAGATGGTGCGCTTATGGAACGATTCTGTAGCGTGGATTTTCCGGTCGCCGCCCACGTATTTTCCGTCTACGTCGCTAAACATGCGCGGGTCGATCATGGTGTGGTACAGGGCGGTGTAAAAGATTGTCCGCTGGGCGTCTGTTCCGCCGGTGACGGTAATTCGCCCCAGCTCCTTATCCCAGCGTGCTCGGGTTTGCTCGTGCACCTTGTCGAAATCCCAGTGGGGGATGTCGGCTTCGAGGTTTTTGCGCGCGCCTTCTTCGCTGACAAACGAGATGCCGGTTTTCATCAGCACCTGTTCGCCGGCAGCGGTTTCAAATTCGGTAAAAAAGCCGAGCTGTTTTCCCTCAAATTCCTTAACGTTGCGGTGAATTTTGGCGTTTGCCACGATTTGTCGAAAGGCGTCGCTTGCCACGTCGTCGAGCCGTCGCGTCTGTCCGTCGGGGATATCGGCGCTCCACACGCCGGTGTTCTTGAGCGGCTGAGAGAATTGTGCGTAGTAGTATACGGTGTAGAGCGCTTCGCCCGAGCCGTTGCCCCAGCCGCCTTCGTTGGGCGTACACTCCATTCGTCCGGCAATGGTATGGTCGTCGACGATGCGCACCGTTTGCCAGGCCGAAGCGCCCGCCACCCTGCGCGCGAGGTCAATTTGTATTCGCGAAGATTTGCTTTCGGGGTAGGTAAAGCGCATCATGCCGGCGTGCGGTGCAACGGTAGTTTCTACCCGGATGTCGTAGTCGGTGAGGCGGACGGAGTAGTATCCGGGGCTTGCCGATTCCGTTGCCTTGTCGTACCGCGAGCGGTAGCCTTTTTCCGGCTCTTCCGGTTTACCGGAAACGACTTTAAGCTCGCCGGTAGCGGGCATGGTGAGGAAGTTGCCCAGGTCGCCAAACCAGCCAACGCCGCTCATCTGCGTCATCGCAAAGCCTTCGATGGTGGGGTGCTCGTAGCTGTAGCCGTTGCCGTTGTCGCCGCCGGTGATGGTGTTGGGGCTTACCTGTAGCATTCCGAAAGGAGACGCCGCTCCGGGGAACGTCTTTCCCGCCTCGAATCCAACCGTAGTTGCGCCGATAAACGGGTCTACCAAATCGGAAAGGCGTTGTTGCTTGTGGCCGCAGCCGTACGCCAGCAGGCACAAAAGAAAGGGTGTAATTTTACGCATGGCAATTTTATTTTAGCTATAGTTGTGGTGGTAGTGTTTTATTATGGTTTCTACATTTTTTTTGCCTCCACGCCGTCGAGTGTAATTTTCACCGGCTTGATAAATCCGTTTTTGTCGAAGGCCATTTTTTCGATGCACGTTACGCGGTGGTTGGCGATGTTGTCGTTGAGCGGGCGGCGGTGGTAAACGATGTAGTAGTCGTCCGTACCGGGGGGGTTCATAACCGAGTGATGTCCTGCGCCGGTGGCGACAGCCGAATCTTGCCGGAGGATTTTTCCTGCCCGCTCAAAGGGGCCGAAGGGGGAATCGGCTATCGAGTAGGCAACGGAGTAGTCCGGCCCCGTCCAGCCGCCTTCGCTCCACATGAAGTAGTATTTGCCGTTTCGCTTAAACATAAAGGGGCCTTCGACGTACTTTTGCGGGGTTATTTCCTTAAACATTTCGCCATCGTCAAAAGGCTGTAGCGCTGTAAAGTCGTTGCTCAGCTTTGCGACGTTGCAGCGCCCCCAGCCGCCGTAGTAGAGGTAGTAGCTCTCGCCGCCGTCGTGGAAAACAAACTGGTCTATCGGCTGCGCTCCGTTGACGATTTCGTTTATGAGCGGTTTGCCCAGCAAATCCTTGTATGGGCCTTCGGGGCGGTCGCTTACGGCAACGCCTATTCCTCCAATTTCGCCTTCGTGAACGTCGTTGGCGCCAAAGAAGAGGTAGTACTTACCGTCCTTTTTGATTACAGAAGGCGCCCACATTGCCTTTTTTGCCCACTTCACCTCGCCGGTGTCAATGATAGAGGCGTGTTTTGTCCATGTAATCAAGTCTTTTGACGAAAAGCAGTCAAAAAAAACCTGCTTTTCGTACTCATCGCTGTACGTTGGGTATATCCAGTACGTATCGCCGTAGATGATGCCTTCGGGGTCGGCATACCAGCCTGCCAGCACAGGATTTCCGCTTTTGGGGGGTTCCTTCGTTTGGCAGGAGCAAAGCATCACCCCGGCAGCGAGCAGTAAAAAATTTATCTTTCTCATTGCTTACTTGTCTATTTAGTTGATTATAAATTATTTATCAAAATTTCTTCAAATTGGATAGCATATCAATTAGCTTGTAATTGTGTTGATTGTCAACGCTATTGCTGTTTCAATGGAGCTTATCTGGCTAATTCTTTTTTTGCGGTGCTATGAAAAGATTTCTCCTGCGTTATCAATGACGGGGAGTCCCGCTTCGTCATTGGTAGCGAAGTCGAGGAGGCGGAGCGAAGCGGAGTTCGGTTCCTCTACTCCGCGCACTTGCTCCGTATGCTAAAGCATACGGTTAATCAAGTGTCGTCCCTGCGGGACGACCCGGATGCCTGCTTTCCGCGCACTTGCTCCGTATGCTAAAGCATACGGTTAAGCAAGTGTAGCCAATCTCCCACCATACCAATGCCATACGGGAGAAGTGGCAGGAGATTGGCTATACAATCTTTTCATAGCACCTCAAAAAAAGAATTAGCCGCTTATCCATACGCCTGTTGAGCGACGCCCATTGCCGCCGTGCCTTTATGAATGTCCTGCTTTTTTAGCTTTTTTTGGAGTGCACGGGCGATTTTGGCTGCTCCATCTTCCTGTAACAGCCTGATTTTTTTTGAGGTAAGCAAAGAAAAGCGG